>JBEBGB010000815.1:0-2421 GCA_040081675.1 Vicinamibacterales bacterium | reverse complement strand
ACCCGGATCGCCCTGCGCAAGCCGAGGTCCCTGGCGGCTGATGCCCGAACCGATCTGTGACGTGACGAAGACGCTGTTGCCAGCGACGATGGGTGACGAGACGCCGACGCCACCCAGTGCGGCTTTCCACGCCATATTCTCGGTGCCGCTCCAGCGCTCGGGCAGGTTCCGCTCGGCAGACACACCAGAGCCGTGAGGTCCGCGCCACTGCGGCCAGTCCGCTGCTGACATGGACCCGCTCGCCATAACGACGACGACCACGCCGATTCGGAGTGCAAGCATCAGTGAAGATCCTTTCGCCATCACGGTGGTCCAACAGGGCGAGCCAACGACGGCATGAGGGTCCGTTCCGGGCACCTGGGTGACCGTTCCTTCCGACGCGCTCACCTGGATGTAGATTATGCGGCGCGCACGATGAAGAAGCATCTTCTCATCGTCATCGTTCAAGCGATGGTCTTCTCGGTGGTGTCGCCAGCGAAGTCCTGTGGCCACGCCTCGCGCAGGAGACTGGCCGTCAGGCCCTCCCCGATGAACGACGCCAATAACTCACTGGCCGTGGCGAGCACGGCGACTGCAGCCTCGGTGGCCGCCGCCGGCTCCAGCTGCGCCAAAGACAGCTGCAGAAGTGCGAATGGGGAATCCCCCTGAGCGGACGCGCGGACTGACGCGAGGCCGTGAACGTTCCGCTCTGTCAGGTGCAGGCTGCGAGCGCAGATCGCGGCCACGCCGGCGTCCCCAATGAGCCGAGTCAATTGTTCGACAAAGCGTTCGCACACGCGACGGGCCGCTGCGGCAATGGCTGCTGCGTTGGCGCCCGTGCCAGCCTCCCGATCCAGCAAGCGCCGGAACACTCGCTGCCGACTGTTGTTGCTGGTCATGGGCTGGCTGTTGTCGTTACCGCCTTGATCGCCGTTCTCCGCGAGGCGCGGCATCCGCGAATCGGTGCGAATTTTCGCGCACTTCGGCGGAATTTGTCGCAGTAAACATCGGCGTTCGGGCGAAAGGTCCTCGCTTCTCCCGCATGTCTGCCGCGGCATTGCTGTTGCTCCCTACGGGTACTCACAGCCGTGCCGAGGGGGATATGCAAATGGCGATCGGTCCGGACGTTTCACGACAGCGTGCGTGGAACTTCGGGAAGCCTGGACTCGACCTGGGGAACAGGCCGCGAGGCGAAACCTTCAGCGAAACGCCAAACGACCGGAGCGGCGTAAGCGCCACGCGCGTCGAACGCGAACTGGACCGCCGCCTATCCCAGATGCGCGAAGCCAACGAGCATCTGGTCGTCGCTGCGGTGCGCGCACAAACGGCGAGCGAGGAGGCCGAGACCGCGAGCCATCTCAAGGACGAATTCCTCGCGACGGTGGCGCATGAAATTCGGACGCCCTTGAGTGCGGTCCTCGGATGGGTCCGGCTCCTCGAGTCAAAGCGATTGCCCCCTGAAGGCGCGGACCACGCGATCGCGGCGATCGGGCGCAACGCCGCTGCTCTGGCGCACATGATCGACGATCTCTTGGATACGTCGCGAATGCTCAACGGAGCCATTCGGTTGGCCCTCCGCCCTGTCGATCTCGCTGTCGTCGTGCAAGGCGCACTCGATGCCGTTCGCCCCTTGGCGGCGACCAAGAACGTACAACTGGCGTTCGATGACGTTCCCGGCTCTCGAACGGTTCGAGGCGATGCCGAACGGCTGCAGCAGGTGATCTGGAATCTGCTCGAAAATGCGATCAAGTTCACACCCAAGGGCGGACGGGTCGATGTCTTCATCGAGTCGGCGACCGACCACATGGAGGTCAGGGTTGTCGACACAGGCCAAGGCATCAGTCCGGACCTCCTGCCACACGTATTCGAGCAGTTCCGTCAAGGAGACAACGCGACGACGCGACGTGACACCGGAGTGGGTCTCGGGCTTGGCATCGCCCGTTACCTGGTGGAACTGCATGGGGGAACGGTGCAGGCGGCGAGTCCCGGCGCGGGACAGGGCGCGACGTTCATCGTTCGTCTGCCGACTGCAGCCGGCGCTTCTGACGGTCGGGCAGCCGTGCGAACGGACCAACAGGAGTTGGTCCGCGCCTGAACCACGACTGATCCTCAGCCTCTTCCAGCGCCTTCTCAGCGGTGACAGGGCTCAACTCCGTCGGCTCGTTTCGCCAGACATGCGTGGGTCGACTCTCTACTCGGTTGACGAGCGTGGCGGTGAATTCCGTTCCAGTCTTTAACACGACGGAGCACAGTGCACGGCGTGGGCCACCTCACCGCTGACCGCTGCTCCGTCGTGTGGACTGTTCTCAGTCCTCGTCCGGGGTCTCCGGACAGCACCGGTACTCCTGCGACTTCTCGAGGAGTTCGATCTGCCGCGCCAGCAGCTTGTTCTGCAGCTCGAGATGCGCCAGCTCCAGCTCGATCTTCTTCTCGAGATTCGGC
>JBEBGB010000814.1:0-2422 GCA_040081675.1 Vicinamibacterales bacterium | reverse complement strand
CGCGTCATGAGCCAGTCCGACTATCTGTCGGGCATCTCCGCGCGTCGGCCCGACAGCGACGCCGCGCCGGACCTCTATCGCAACTACGAGATCGCGGGCTCTGGGCACGCAACGCCGGACGAATTGAACTTCGCAGCAGCGCCTGGCGACATCCAGAGAGGTGGACGCGAGGTTCCACCAATGTCGTGCAACGAGGGACCGCGCAGCCGCTTTCCGAACTGGCCCGCCTTCAACGCCATTCTCAGAAACCTTGATGTGTGGGTGCGAACGGGCACGCCCGCGCCGCAGGCAGAGCCAGTTCTCGTCGTCGACGGCAAGCCTGTGCTCGATCGGTTCGGCAACGTGATCGGAGGCATACGATCGCCGTTCCTTGAAGCGCCCACGAGCACCTGGTCCGGCAACTCGACCGGGCCGTCGTTCTGCCGCATCGCCGGTCACGAAGTGCCATTCGAGCGGAGCCTCCTGAAGTCGCTCTATCCAAACCCTGAAGACTACGTTCGCGCCGTCACTGCGTCGGTCTCCAGGCTGGTCGTCGAGGGTTTCATCGTTGCCGAGGATGGACAGGTTCTGATCGCAGACGCAACTCGACAGGCGAGGGAACTTCTCCGGTAACGCGGTCGTCGATCCTGTGTAGGCGTCCTCTCGCGAAAGCCCAAGCGCGCACACCGGTCTGCGTGCTCGGTGCCGATCGATTGCATCGGTCGTTCGTCTTTCGCGCGAGAGCCTTGGAGGTTTAGCCATGGCCTGTCTACGCTGCCATCGCGACGTCGCATCCGACGCCAGCTACTGCCCTGCCTGCGGCGCTCCCCAGTACGGGGACACGGGCCCGCAATGGGCCAAACGCCGTCTCGTACGCATCAAGTCTGAACAGAAGCTCGCCGGTGTGTGCGCCGGCATTGCCGACTACCTGGATGTGGACGTCACGCTCATTCGCGTGCTCTGGCTTGCACTCTCCATCGTTCCCGGAGCCATCATCGGCGGAATCCTGGCCTACGTGCTGGCATGGATGGTCATGCCGGAAGGAGCGGCGACGCGTGCCATAGGAGGCAGACGTCTCACCCGTTCGGCCACCGACACCAAGTTGGCCGGTGTCTGCGGCGGCATCGCGCACTACTTCGGCGTGGATGCGACGCCGGTCCGCGTGCTCTGGATTGTGCTGTCGGTTCTGCCCGGCGCTGTCATCGGCGGCCTCTGCGCGTACGTGGCCGCGTGGCTCATCGTGCCGAAGGAACCGACGACGGTCCCTCAGCAGCAACCGCACGCTGCGTAGCCAACGTCGCGGCTTTCGCTAGCCCGCATTTCGCGGCTGCAGCATACTGGATGGAGCGGCTGCATGAGCACTTCTCCATCCACTTTCCAGGACCCGACGGCCGAACTGCTGGCGCAAACGCCGGAATACGCGGATACATCCATCCTCGATGAGTTGCGCCGCACCGAGTACGGTCGGCTCGACGCGCACGGTCACGCGTATCTCGACTACACCGGTGGCGGTCTCTACGCCGACTCACAGATTCGAGCGCATGGTGCCCTGCTTACGAGCTGCACGCTCGGAAACCCGCATTCCGCGAGCCCGAGTTCCTCGGAGTCAACTGCGCTTGTCGAGCACACGCGCCACGCAGTCCTCGACTATTTCAGAGCGACTGGTCGCTACACGGCAATCTTCACTCTCAACGCCAGCGGCGCGCTGAAGCACATCGGCGAGAGCTTTCCCTTTGTCCAGGGGAGCCGCTTCCTTCTGGCCTTCGACAATCACAACTCCGTCAACGGCATTCGCGAGTACGCACAGGCGAAGGGGGCGACCTTCGACTACGCCCGACTGACGACACCAGATCTGCGTCTTGATGCCGACGACCTGCACCACAAGCTGTTGGCGCTCGACTCCACCGTCGCCAACCTGTTCGCGTTTCCCGCTCAGTCGAATTTCTCGGGCGTCCAGCATCCCTTGGAACTCGTGGACCTGGCCCGTCGCGCAGGCTGGCGCGTGCTGCTCGATGCGGCGGCGTTTGTGCCGACCAATCGCCTGGACCTCACCGAGATCGAGCCCGACTTCGTCACCATCTCGTTCTACAAGATGTTCGGCTACCCGACGGGCGTGGGGTGTCTGCTCGTCAGGAATGACGCCGTCCCGTTGTTGCGGCGGCCCTGGTTTGCCGGCGGTACCGTCAACTTTGCGTCCGTGCAAGGACGCGCGCACATTCTTTCTCCGGGCGAGGCCGGGTTCGAAGACGGCACGCTCAACTACCTCAGTATTCCGGCCGTCGAAATCGGACTCGAGCACCTCGAACACATCGGCATCGAGCGCATTCACACGCGCGTGCAGGCGCTTGCCGGGTGGCTGCTCGCCAAGCTTCTCGACCTTCGACACGCGAACGGCCGTCCCATGGTTCGCATCTACGGGCCCGCGAACATGCGGGCGCGGGGT
>JBEBGB010000813.1:0-2426 GCA_040081675.1 Vicinamibacterales bacterium | reverse complement strand
CCGACGTGAGCCGCGTCGCCGGATGCGCGTTGGTCATCGTGGCCGATCCGGCCGCACCCCAGACAGAAACCGACCCGTTGCTGGTTCTGACGCAGTTGAAGCGGCTCGCGGCCCGAGCCGTCGTCCTCTGTGCCGGCGTGGACGGACGGATGCTGGTGGAACGCGGCGTGCGGGAGCTGAAGTATTCCCGAGAGAAGCTGATCGGGTCGGCGCCCGAGGCGTTGGCCAGCGCGATTCGGGCAGTTGTCGCACTACAGGTCAATGGGTCGGTGCGCGATGTCGTGCTCACCGTCATGGGTAATCCACCGGCGAACGCGTTTGTGAGCTGGGAGGACGCCTCCATCGGTGGCTGCGCGGCCACGCGGGTGCTGGACGAGCCGACGCTTCGCAAGCTCTCTTCGCAGATTGCTCCACTCTGGCCGCCCGGCCCGCATGCATTGGCGCACAGCGCGGTTGAAGCGGTCGCTGCAATCTGCGGAGTGTCGCGCCGCGCGGTCAGTTGCTTTGTCGCGCCAGACGACACACTGGGTCAGCGAGCGCGCGTCGTCGCCCTGCCGGTGCGTTTGTGTCTGAGCGGTGTCGAAAGCACCGCGATACCACCGCTGAGCGGCGCGGCAAGTACGGCGCTCGACAACGCCATGCTTCTCTAGCGCGGCCCATCGCCTATCGCCCATCGCCCTGAACGCGAGTGTGATGCTCGCGCGATCAATTGTGAATGGGTGGGCCCTGGGGCAGAATGCGTCCTCATGAATGTCGCGACGTGGCTGCGGGGGCGCCAGGAGTGGCAATTCTTCGCGACCCTCCCCAAGGCCGACGCGCCTTTGGCGGCCGCCTGGTGGATCGCCCTGCTGCTGCGTGGCACGCTGCCTGTCGTGTTCGCACTCGGCGTGGGCTGGCTCGTCGGCAACGTCCAGCGTGGCGAGAGCACGTGGCTGGCGCTCACGCTGGTTGGCTTCGTCTTCTTTCTCTTGCAGGTTCTGACACCCATACATCAAGCGGTCAGCTCGAACCTTGGAGATCGAACGGCGGCGTTTCTCCACGACCGATTGGTTGCCGCGTGTGTCGGGCCGCAAGGAATGGGACACCTCGAAGATCCCTCCCTCGCAAACGATCTCAGCATGGCGCGCGATTTCGAACTGGGCATGACGGGTCCGCCGCTCGCCGTGTCGATGGATTTCATCGCGGCTGGTCTGATCGATCTTGTCGCTGGCCTCGCGTCGGTTGGCCTCCTCTTTACCTTCAACTGGTGGGCGCCAATCGTGCTGGGCGTGGCCTGGGTCTCGACGCACTGGCTGTTGCGTGAGAGTGGCGTCTGGCGCGACCGCAACACCGAGGAAGTCCGCAGCGCGCAACGCGACGCCGACTACGCCTACCGGCTTGCAGTCGATCCGTCGCCCGCAAAGGAGTTGCGCCTCTTCGGACTCGCCGGTTGGACGATCGAGCGCTTCGCCGCGCGACGCAGACGCCTGCACGCGCTCCAATACGAGGCGACCCGGCTTCGTGAGAGACCCATGCTCTGGAGCCTGCTCATTGTTGTCGGCGCAAACATCCTGGTGTTCTGGGCGATCGCCGACGCAGCCGCCACAGGGCGCGTGAGTCTGGCGCAGGTCGTCGTCTTTGCTCAGGCGGCCGCGGGCGCGTCGCTCATTGCCTTCGGGGGACTCGGCTGGGCGATCGACTCTGCGGCGCCTCCCGTCGTGGCTGTATTGCGACTGGAATCGGCGATGCGGCCGGCCGGCGCGCTGTCATCAGGCTCGCGTGAGGCGGCGCGAATGCCCGCCCGGGAAATACGCTTTCGAGATGTCACCTTCGCGTACCCCGGCGGCGCACCAATTCTCGAGCACTTCGATCTCACGATTCCCGCCGGCTCCTCGCTCGCCATCGTCGGGACCAACGGCGCCGGAAAGACCACGCTGGCCAAGCTGCTGTGTCGTCTGTACGACCCGCAGCACGGCGCGATCGAAGTCGACGGAGTGGATCTCCGCGAGCTGTCGATCGAGAGCTGGCGCGGACGGCTGGCCGCCGTGTTCCAGGACTTCATTCGTTTCGAACGCTCGCTGCGCGACAACGTGGCGCCGGGCTCGGCCTCAGGCGCGACCAGGCGTGACAACGGTGGAGACGACCACGGCAGCGTTCTCGACAAGACCGTGCGCGACTCACTCTCGGCAGCCGGCGCCGCCAACCTGGCGGAGCTCGACACGATCCTGGCACGCGGTTACGAAGGCGGCACGGAGTTATCAGGTGGCCAGTGGCAGCGCGTCGCGCTCGCACGCGCGCTGTGCGCTGTTCGCCTCGGGGCGAGCGTCGTACTCCTCGACGAGCCAACGGCGCAACTCGACGTGCGAGGTGAAGCCGAGATCTTCGAGCGCATCCTCGCGGAGACCCGGCACTGCACGACGATTCTGATCTCGCACCGCTTCTCCACG
>JBEBGB010000812.1:0-2427 GCA_040081675.1 Vicinamibacterales bacterium | reverse complement strand
CGGTCGCGGCCTGTCCTACTGGACTGATGGCCGGGGCGACGAGCGCATCCTCTACGTCACGACCGGCTACCGCCTGGTGCAACTGAATGCGAAGACCGGCGTGCCGGTGGCCTCATTCGGCACCAACGGCGTCGTCGACCTGAAGGTCGGCGTCGTCATCGGCAAGGACCGGCAGCTCGACCTCGAGAAGGGCGAAATCGGCCTGCACTCGACGCCCACCGTGGTCAACGACACGGTCATCGTCGGCTCGTCCATGTTCGAAGGTCTCGGCTATCGCTACAGCACGAACGCCAAGGGTCTGGTCCGCGCGTTCGACATCAAGACCGGCAAGCAACTCTGGCGCTTCAACACGATTCCTGGCCCCGGTGAATTCGGCAACGACACCTGGGAAAACGGATCGTGGGAATGGTCCGGCAACACCGGCGTGTGGACCCAGATCTCGGTGGACCCGGTGGCCGGCCTGGCCTATCTCCCGGTCGAAACGCCGACGATCGACGAATACGGCGGCAACCGTCCGGGCAACAACCTCTTCGCGGAAAGCATCGTCGCGGTGGACCTGAAGACCGGCGCCCGCAAGTGGCACTTCCAGCAGGTGCACCACGGCCTGTGGGACCACGACAACTCGTCGGCCTCGCTGCTCATCGACGCCACCATCAACGGTGCGCCGCGCAAGCTCCTCGCGCAGCCGAGCAAGCAAGGCTGGCTCTACGTGTTCGACCGCATCACGGGGCAGCCGATCTGGCCGATCCCGGAAGTCGCCGTGCCGCAGACCAACATGCCGACGGAAAAGACCGCTGCCACGCAGCCCATTCCCACCAACCCGCCGCCCTATTCGCGGACGTTCATCGCGGAGAGCGACCTCATCGACTTCACGCCGGCGCTGCGCGCCAAGGCGCTCGAGAACCTGAAGAAGTTCCGATGGGAACCGTCGCCGTTCGTTCCGCCACTCGGCCCGAACGATCCGCGGCTCGGTGGGATCAACATCGGCAACACGGGCGGCGGTGTGAACTGGCCGGGCTCGGGTTTCGATCCGGAAACGGCGACCTTCTACACACAAGCGAACAACACGAACGTCTCCATCGGGAAGTACTACGAGGAAGAGTTCGAGCAGGTGCGCGCCGACAAGCAGACGCAGAACGGCCGATCGATCCGAAAGCCGCGCTGGGAAGCCGACCCGGACTACGGCCGGTACGGCACGAACCAGCCGGGCGGAGCGCCGCCGCCGCCGACGGCGCCTCGACCGGCTCCGGCGGCTGAAGGCGCCACTGGCCGACAGGCGCTCGCCGAAGGTCTCGACGGCCTGACGATCGTGAAGCCACCGTACGGCGTGATCGCCGCGATCGACTTGAACGCCGGAGGCAAGCTGCTGTTCCAGGTTCCCCACGGCGACACGCCCGACAATGTCCGCAACCACCCGATGCTGCGGGGCCTGAACATCCCGAAGACTGGCCAAGGTGCGAGCGTCGGCATCATGGTGACCAAGACGATGGCCGTGGCGGGCGACCCGCAGATCACGACGCCACCGGGACGAGCGCGGGGCGCGATGCTTCGCGCCTACGACAAGAAAACTGGTGCGCAGTTGGGCGAAGTCCTGATGCCCGCGGCTATCACCGGGTCGCCGATGACTTATATGGTCGATGGGCGCCAGTACATCATCGTCGCGGTCAGCGGTGGCAATTACACGGGCGAGTACATCGCGTACGCGCTGCCGCAGAGCGAACTCCCGCGCACGGGAAACTAGCGCTCGGCTCTTCGTCTCACGCGGCTATGGGCTTTAGGCTCTGGGCTCTACGCTCCGGGCTGTGGGCTCTGGGCTCTGGGCCGTGAGCGCGAAGGCCACCACTGAGGGCTCGCTGGGACTTCCCGGCGAGCCCGTTCTTTTCACGACCGACCGTCCCGACCGTCCAGGCCTTCCTGACGTCCTGCCCGCCTCGCCCAGCCTGCCGTGCCTGCCCTGCCCGCTTTTCGACGACCTACTGGCCAATCCTCGAGACGTACGCCTTCAGCACGCGGTACACAAAATCCTGACAGGCCTCTCCAGTCTTCGGATCGTAGGCGCTTCCATTCGTCACGTTGTCCGACAACACGCGGATACCTACAAACGGCACGTGAAACGCGGCAGCGACCTGTGCGGCCGAAGCCGTCTCCATCTCCTCCACCGAGGTGCCAAATGCCGAATGGAACTGCGCCACGCGATCGAGTTCGTCAATCCACATGTCACTCGAACCGATGATGCCGTCCACCACCCGGCCGCGCGTGTAGGTGTCGCGAACATCGCGCGCGACGGCAAGCAGGTGTGGGTCCGCGTCGAAACGCGAGGGAGTATGGGGCGCGGTCGCGCTGATGGCGCTGCCCTCGGTCAGCAGGTCGAGCGGGACCCATTCGAGCGGACGACTGCCCTCTCCGAGTTTGCGGTACATCGCGCGG
>JBEBGB010000811.1:0-2428 GCA_040081675.1 Vicinamibacterales bacterium | reverse complement strand
CGTCACCTCTCTGGGCTCTTGCGTCAGCACCGCTCGGCTTGCGCCCGAGTACGACCAGCAGTACTACCTGGCAGAGGACGTGAAGAAGTATTCAGCCACGTCGTATACCGGCCTGTTTTCCGTGTGGTTCACTGGACCACAGAGAGTCGAGACGATCGCGTCGGCCACGATACCTGATACAGGCGGAACCCTTCTCAAGAAAGGCTGTCCTGTAAGAATCATGCAGATCAATCATGTCACTGGGATTGACGCTTCATCTACTGAGGCCAAGCTGCAAATCTCCGACAGCACATCCAAGTCGACATTTGTCGTGTACGTGAAATGGCCGGGCGTGAGGTCGCTCCTGACGACAGATGCGCCGATGTCTCCGTGAACAACGTGGTTGTGTCCCTGCGCCGCACGGCATCCCGCGACGCGAGGACGGTAGCCTCACGCAGCCGATTGTGATCGTTGGAGTGCGCGCGGACTCGCACGGTTTCGACAAGCCAAGATCTTCCTGGCGAAACATCGGACTGGCGCTTAACCTTGCGCTGGAGCCGACGACGCTCAGACACAGAAGCGACGCGGCTCGGCGCAATCGTTAGGTGGGCTCGAGAAGGAATGGTAGCGACGTGAAGGCACCAAGGCTGTCACCCGGAGACCATGTGGGAATCGTCAGCCCTTCGTGGGGCGGCGCCGCACTGTTCCCCCATCGCGTAGAGCAGGGCGTTCGCCAAATCGAGCGTCTGGGGTTTCGGGTCAAGCTGGGTCGACATGCGCTGCAGTCATCCAGTTTCGTGTCTGACTCGCCCGAGCACCGCATCAGCGACCTGCATGAGATGTTTTGCGATCCCCAGGTTCGCCTCATCGTTGCGGCCACCGGGGGCGATCACTCGTGCCACCTCTTGCCGTTGCTGGATTTCGCGCTCATCCGAGAGCATCCCACACTATTCATGGGGTTCTCGGACATCACGGTACTGAACGTCGCCATCTGGAAGGAACCGGGTTGGTCACGTTCAACGGCCCATCGCTCTTGTCCGACTTCGCCGAGTATCCCGAGATGTTCGACTACACTCGGTCGTTGTTTTTGAAGGCGGTCAGCCACGCCGCTCCGATCGGGTCCATTACGCCATCCACGTGGTGGACGGAAGAATGTCTCGACTGGCGCGAGCAACTGGATCGCGCCCGGCCGCGTCATCCGCAACCGTCGGCGGGATGGACCTGGCTCAAACCCGGAGTCGCGGAGGGGGTCTTGGTCGGGGGCTGCCTGGAGTCCCTGGAGCACCTTCGGGGAACGCGCTTCTGGCCGGATTGGCAAGGGCGCATTCTGTTCATCGAAACGTCCGAGGGGGCGCCACCGCCGGCTGCCGTCGATGGCGTGCTCATGGACTATGAAAACATGGGCGTCTTCCACTCGATCAGCGGACTACTTATCGGCCGACCGATGCGGTACACCGAGCAGCAGCGGCAGCAACTGCGTGACGTCGTGCTCGATCGTACAAAGACCTTTGACTTTCCAGTGGTCATGGACATGGACTTTGGGCACACGGCGCCACAGTTCACCCTGCCCATCGGGTGCCGCGCGCGGATTGACACGACATCTGAGATTTTCGAGATTGTGGAATCGGCGGTCACGTAGAGTCCGCCACCTAACCCCGCGCTGCACCAGACGACCGCGGCGCTGTCGGTGAGCGGTCGCGAGTGAGCGCGCACGTTGGGCGGACTTGCACCGAGAATCTGCATGACACGAACAACGGCAGAGCGGGCGCGGAAGAATTCGTTCGATGCCGTCAAGGCCGTCGGACTGCTGTTGCCCGATGTCGAAGCGACAACGAGATACGACGGCTCGCCAGTACTGAAGATGGGTGGGTGTTTCATGGCAGGGCTCGCCACTCATCGTTCCCAAGCGCACCTTCGCGGTCTCTAGTGGCCGGACAGGCTACCAGCCTCGTTTCCACACCTTCCTCGCCGCGCATGCCTGCCGCGACGCAGCCGTGGCATTATTGTCGAGCTTGGAATTCCCTCGGAGGACAGTTGGTTCAAGCCTTGCTTCAGATCAGCTCAGGAACTTCATCTGTAGAAGAGGTGTTCCAACTGTTGCGCTCGCGTCACCTTATGGGGAAAGGCGAGGATGCTATGAAGCTGGTCAGGCTACTCTTGCTCGTTGGCGGCGTCGCCGTGGTGGTTGCGGTAGGAATTGCGACGTTTGGCGCCCAATCCGCCCAGCGCACGAACGTCGACCCTCCACGCCCAACTCCCCTCGAGGGAGCGCTGGCCGCGAAGGCGCACGACCACTGCTGGTACCGGGTGAAGAGCCACTCGGACTTCGCCAAGGCGGCGGCACGCGGGCCAGCGCCCTCGTCGACGGGTGGAGGCGTTCAGCGACTGGGCGACCTGATTCTCGTGACTGGTGCGATTGAGCCCGCCGTGGGTGACGATCGCTATTTCG
>JBEBGB010000810.1:0-2429 GCA_040081675.1 Vicinamibacterales bacterium | reverse complement strand
GTTCCACATCCTCATGGTGCACCCGCCCGAGGCGGAGGAACTCGAGGTCGTGCGCGAAACCACCGGCATCATCGACCCACATTTCAATCGGCCCGTGACAGCCGATGACCTCATCGGATTCCAGCGTCTGGTTCGGCGCGTGCCAGTTGCCGATCCGGTGCTTCGCTATGCGTTGTCGCTGGTCCGCACGAGCCGTCCTCAAGCGCCGAACGCGCCAGAGTCCGTCAAGAAGTTCGTGGCATTCGGCGCGTCGGTTCGCGCCGCGCAGTACCTCGTACTCGGCGGGAAGGCACGCGCGCTGACCAGTGGGCGCTACCACGTGAACTTCGACGACATCCGCGCGATGGCGCATCCGGTGCTCCGGCATCGCGTGCTCGTCAACTTCCGTGCGGAATCGGAAGGGATCTCGACCGATTCGATCGTCGACGAGTTGCTGGAACGGGTGGCCGTCCCGGCGTCGGGGATGTAGGAACACGCAGGGCTGGCTGGGCTGGCCGGGCAAAGCAATTGAACCGTGACCTCCGTGCGGTTTTTTCCGTGTTCTCCGTGGTAGAGCTTTTGTCACACGAAGCGGTGTAACTGATGGCGCATGACGATCGCGGGGGGATGGCCGGCGCGCGGTTCGTGGATCCGAAGATCCTCGCGCGCGTGGGCAACCTCGAACTGTTGGCGAAGAACGTCGTGGACGGCTTCATCAACGGCCTCCACCGGGCGCCGTTCTTTGGTGCGTCAGTGGATTTCGCCGAGCACCGAGGCTACGTGGCAGGTGACGACATCCGCCGCGTGGACTGGAAACTGTACGCGCGCACCGACCGCTACTACATCAAGCAGTACGAAGCCGACACCAACACGAACTTCTCGATCATCTTCGATATCTCGAAGTCGATGTCGTTCGCGAGCCGCGGCGTGTCAAAGCTGGAGTACGGATCGTTCCTCGCGGCCTGTCTGGCGTACCTCGCACATCGGCAACGCGACCGGGTGGGCATTCTCACCTTCGACGCTGACATCGTGAAGCACATCCCGCCGTCAGCGAAGCACTTCAACATGGTGCTCCACACACTCGACCAGGCTCGTGCAGAACGTCCAGGCCATCTCAGTGTCCCCTTGACCAAGATGGCGGAGCACTTCAAACGGCGCGGCATTCTGCTTCTCATCTCGGACTTCTATGACGATCCGAGTGCCATTCTCGACGCGCTGAAGCCGCTGCGGTTTCTCGGCAACGACCTCATCGTGTTCCACATACTCGACCCGCAGGAGATCGACTTCGATTTCGACGATGCCTCGACGTTCCAGGATCTGGAGAGCGGCGAACAGGTTCCGGTCGTCCCGCAGTCATTCCGGGCGGAGTATCGTCGGCTCATTCAAGAGCACATCGCCAAGCTGAGCACGATGTTCTCGGAGCAACGGATCGACTACGCGCTCCTCAACACGAGCGAACCTCTCGACCGCGCACTCTTCAGCTACCTGTCGAGCCGCGAGAAACTCGCGCGGGTCAGGTAAAGGGAGCCTGAGTCCATGTCCTTCCTATCCCCTTTCCTGCTGCTCGGCCTCGGAACCATCGCTGTGCCGATTCTCGTGCACCTCATTCAGCGGGAGCGGAAGCGCGTCATCGAGTTTCCGTCGCTGATGTTCGTCCAGAAGATTCCGTATCAGTCGGTGCGACGCCGCAGGATCCGTCACTGGGTGCTGCTCCTGATGCGCGCCGCCGCCATCGCGCTCATCGTCGCCGCGTTTGCGCGACCATTCCTTCCTGCTCGCGCCGCGGCGTCACTCGCGGCGACCGGCGGTTCGCGTGAAGTGGTCATCCTGCTGGATCAATCCGCCAGCATGGGGTACGGCGATCGGTGGCAGCGTGCCCGTGACGAAGCCGGCAGAGTGATCGACTCGCTCGGCGGGGCCGACAAGGCCACGCTCGTCCTCTTCGGTCGCAACGCCGAGGAGAATCTGCGGGCGACCTCGGACAAGGGACGCTTGCAGGCCGCGGTCCGCGCCGCGTCGCTGACCGCTGGCGGAACCCGTTTCGGTCCGGCGCTGAAACTGGCCGAGAGCATCCTCACGCGTTCAACGCTCCAACGGAAGGAAGCGGTCCTCATCTCCGACTTCCAGAAGACTGGCTGGACCGGTTCCGAGGACGTGCATTTCCCGGAGGGCATCGGGCTGACGCCGGTATCGGTCGGGACCGAGGTGGTGACCAATATCGCCGTGCCGTCGGTCACATTCGCCCGGTCGTCGTTCTCCAATCAAGAGCGGGTGACAGTCACCGCGGGCGTTGCGAACAAGAGTGCAACACCTGCGACGAACGTCCCGGTGTCGCTCGAAATCGACGGGCAGGTCATCGAAACGCTCACAACCACCGTTGCCGCCAACGCGTCGGCGTCGGTGTCCTTTTCACCGTTCACGCTGGCGGCGCCAACGGCGCACGGCGTGGT
>JBEBGB010000809.1:0-2430 GCA_040081675.1 Vicinamibacterales bacterium | reverse complement strand
CGGACGATTCACCTTCGAATCGGTACCTGACGGTGCGGTTCTCATCGTTCGCGCGGGCGGATTTGCCGAGCAACGCCAGACCGTCAGCGGTACCGACGTAGAAGTGACGCTGCAACCGCCGACAATTCTCGAAACCGTCGTCGTCACACCGGGGAGAACCGAGCAGCGCCTGGGCGATACACCCGCGGCTGTCAGTGTCGTTACCGGCGAGCAGATTCAATCGTCTCCCGCCGTCGTCGCCGACGATGTGCTGCGCAGTGTGCCGAGCTTCAGCCTGTTCCGCCGCGCGAACAGTGTCGTCGCGCAGCCGACGACGCAGGGCGTGTCGCTACGAGGTATCGGTCCGAGCGGCCAGAGCCGAACGCTCGTGCTGCTCGACGGCGTGCCGTTCAACGATCCGTTCGGTGGCTGGGTCTACTGGACGCGCGTGCCAATGGTCAGCGTCGATCGCATCGAAGTGACGGAAGACACGGCGTCGGGTCTCTACGGCAACTACGCGATGGGCGGTGTGATCAACATCGTGACGAGCCGACCCACGCGTCACACGCTCGAGCTCAAACCGCAATACGGTTCCTTCTCGGGCGCCAACGGCGGGTCGAGTCAGGGCAGCACGCCGAAGTTCGACATGTTCGCGAGCGACATCTGGAAGAAGGTCGGCTTCGCGGTCGAAGGCAGCGCCTTCAACACCGACGGATTCAAGACGGTCACGACAGAGGCTGGTCCGATCGACAACAACGCCAAAGTTGATTACCGCAACGTGACAGGCAAGATCGAGTATCTGCCGTCCGATCGCCTCAGTTTTTCTGGCCGTGTCGGCTACTTCAAGGAAGACCGAGACAACGGCAAGATCGGCGAAGCGAATCGGACACGCTGGACGAGCGTGAGCGGCGGCTCCCGAATCCAACTGCCTGACCAGAGCGACCTGCAAGCGCGCGTGTTTGGTGACGTTCAGGAAGCACACTACAACTTCCTCGCGGTCACCAACCCCGCCACGACGCGCAACCTGGTGCGCCTGGCCACCGACCAGAACCTTCCCGTCAACGGCTTTGGCGGCATGGTGCAGTGGCAGAAGATTTTCGGGACGAAGCAGGCGTTCACCGCCGGAGCCGACTGGCGCTGGGTGGAAGGTGAAAGCCAGGAAGGTGCCTACGCGGCCATCACTGGCGCTGTGGCTGGCGCAGACGGTGTGACGTTGCCTGCCCTGCTCACCGTGCAGCGCCTCTCCGGCGGCTCGCAGCAGAGCCGCGGTGCATTTGTTCAGGACGTCATCACGCCGATCGAGAAAGTCACGATCACCTTGAACGCGCGCGTCGATCATTGGCGCAATTACGACGGTCACAACCTGGAGACGACGCTCGCGACGGGTCTGCCCACCACCAATAACAAGCCGTCGGTTCCTGATCGCACCGATACGGTGGTGAGTCCTCGCGTCGCCGCGCTTTATCACGTGACGGACCGCGTCACCGTGTGGGGCGCCGTCAACTCGGGCTTCCGTGCTCCAACGCTGACCGAGCTGTATCGCCAGTTCTCGGTGGGCGCGATCACGACCCGTCCCAACGACCAGCTCGGTCCCGAGCGTCTGAAGGGCGGAGAACTCGGTCTCAACGTTGCGCCGGCCCGTAACCTGACCGCGCGTGTGACGTGGTTCGACAACCGCGTGAAGGATCCAGTCTCGAACGTGACGATGACTGCCGCGCAGCCGAACTTCGCCGCGGTCTGCGTCGGCCTCGCGGCCGGCAACTGTGTCCAGAAACAGAATCTCGGACGGACGAAGATCCAGGGCGTCGAGACCGATCTGGAGTACCTGGTTGGCACCGAGTGGCGCATCACCGGCGGCTACATCCACAACACGGCAAAGGTGACCGACGGCGGTACGGTTGCGACGGCGCTCGTCGGCAAGTACCTGCCCCAGGTGCCGAAGAACCGCGGCTCTCTGCAGATTTCCTACAGCAACCCGAAGATCGTCAACGTCTCGGTGGGTTTCCAGTTCGTCGGGCTCCAGTACAACGACGACCAGAACGTCCAGTTCATACCGGCCGCCACGCTGACCGCCACAGGCTACGACACCGCCATCACGGCGGGTTTGCCTGGCTACAAGGCGATGGACCTGGTCGCCTCGCGCGACCTCGGCGAGCGGTTCCAAGTCTTTCTCGGTGCGCAGAACCTGACGAACAAGGTGTTCTTCGTCCAGACCAACCCATCGACGGTTGGCGCGCCCAGGCTGGTGAACTTCGGCGTGCGCGTGCGCTTGTCAGGGCGATAGCGCACCCACGCGTTCGTTCGGATCGACACACAGGCACGACGGCCCCGATGGTCGTCGTGCCTCTTTTGCGTGGAGCTGGGAGTTTCTATGAAGTCACGCCTCGGTCTCCTGATCGTCGCCGTCGTGATGGCCGCGTCTGGGCCTGCTGCGCAGAACCGCGTCCTCGT
>JBEBGB010000808.1:0-2435 GCA_040081675.1 Vicinamibacterales bacterium | reverse complement strand
TAGACGTGCACCGGTCGGGAGGCGGAGCGGAGCGGACGCCGCGGCGGCCGGCATGGGTTCGACCCGAGCCTCGGGATCGTCGGACGGAGCCGCGACAGCGGACGCGGAGATGAGAAGGGTTCCGATGAGGGCCAGAGCAGACCAGAGGTGTTTCATGTGTTTTCAGGCGTCCGCAGTCAATTTTCTGACGGTGGTGAACGAGAAAAACTAAGAGGGCTACTGAGTTCATCGGCTGGAAGCGCCGACGAGTTCACGCACGTCACAGCGAAGACTGTGCCGGCGCGTGCAGGCGCGGCCGGGCCAAAATGCTGAGGTTTTTGACGGTTCTGGTGAGGGTGAGTTTGGAGCTGTGCAGTGGCACTGACGCGCACCATGCACGTTACGCACTGCCCTACAGGGCCCAGCGGACACAATGCGACAGCGGCGAGCAGAGCCGCACTCAGGCCAAAGTTCGGGTACAATCGCGGCTGCCCCGGTGAATGTCCCGGTCCGACCGCTGCGAACGATTGCTGAAATCCAGCGGCTGACGGTCGGTCCGGTCTCGCAGCAACCCGCTGCCACACGGGCGCTTACATCCAAGACAAGGATTCGTCTTGCCCCATCAGGAACGTACCAACATCGCGGTCTTCATCGATTTCGACAACATCGAGATCGGTGTCAAGACCACCCTCGGTGAACACTTCGACATCGGCATCATCCTCGAAGCGCTCAAGGAGCGCGGCGAAGTCGTCACCAAGATCGCCTACGCCGACTGGACTCGCGCCGGCGAATACAGTCGCAACCTCACACAGCACGCCATTCGCCTCGTGCAGCGTAATCTCACGCCGGGAGGCGACAAGAATGGCGCGGACATCAACCTGGCGCTCGATGCGCTGGAGATGGCGTTCACGCACCCCCACATCAACGCCTACGTCATCGTCGGCGGAGACAGCGACTTTCTGTCGCTGGTCGAGAAACTGAAGCAGTACGACAAGAAGGTGTTCGTTGTCGGCGGGCGTTCGTTCACGAGCATCATCCTGCAGCGCAATTGCCACGAGTTCATAGCCTACGAGAACCTGATTCGCCGGCCCACCGCGTCGCGCACCGGACGTTCAGGCGGCCAGCAGACGACGACGCAGGCACAACAAGGCACACAGGCCTTCCCGGTCGCACAGGCCATTCCGATCGTGCGACGTGCGCTCAAGATTCTGGCCGACCGCGAGGTCTCGCCGCAGACCGGCCTGCTCAAGAGCACATTGCTGCAGCTCGACTCCACCTTCTCGGAGCGCAGTTACGGAGCATCGTCGTTCCTCGATTTCGTCGAGAAGCTCGCCCAGGCCAACGTCGTTCTGCTGAAGCACGCTGGTCGCAGCGTCATGGTGGAACTGAACCCCGCTTTCGCAGACGAGAGTGAGGCACCCAAGACCCGTGTGGACGAATCACTGGGGGTCGACGCTGACAACGTCGTGGCATTCCGACCGGCCGGCGAACCCGGGCCGGTGATGAACGGCGAACCGAACGCCGCGCCGTCACCAACGGTCGGCGAGCCCGTTTCACGGCTCGGTGACAACGCCGACGGCGTCCGCGCAGCGACCCAGTTGCTCGTGAACGCGGTCACCGCGCGCTGGCCGATGTACCTGCGCAACGTGAAGCAGATTCTGCGAGCCGGGAACCTGGATGAACGTCGCTACGGCTTTGGCGGCCTCATGGATCTGCTCAAGGCGTTGCAGCGCGACGGCCTGGTGCGCATCGAACGCGATCGGCGCGGAGGTCTGCGGGTGTTTCAGGGTGCAAATCTTGCGCGCCCCGCACAAGCGCCGCAGGCAGAGCCGGAAGAAGCGAATGGCAACGCGGCCGAGTTCGGCCAGTCGACCTCCGAACTCGCCGAAGATGTGCCGGCGATGCAGCGTGAGATGACCGACGAGACCGAGCCTGACGTCATCGAGATCGAACCGGTGTCTGTCGTCGACACGACAGCGGAACTTCTCGGTCGCGCCAAGCCGCGCGCACCACGCACGCGCGCCGGTCGCACCGGTGTGGCTGGAGCGCCGGCGTCGGCCGCTCCGCGCGGGCGCTCCGGCGTCGGTGGTGGTGCTCGCAAGGCCGTGACAAAGAAACCTGCGGCGCCGGTCAAGCGCGCCGTCGGAAAGACGCGGAAGCCGGCCGGTAACAAGGACGACGACAACTTCGGCAACCGCTAGCAACCGCCCTCGCGGAGGGCAGTTGCACGCGGGGCGCCTTCGGGCCACTGCGTTACGAGAGTTCGGAAAGGGTCGCGCCGCTCACATGAGCGTCGCGACCTTTTTTCGTGCGGTCCAACTCGTAGTTAGCAGCTACCCGTTCACGTTGCGCAGGAAGTCGCCAAGCACCTTGCCGAATACGGCACCAAGCCCCATGAGGGTCACCAGCGCCGTGGCGCTCACCAGGAAGATTTGTGCGGCGTGCCTATAGCCGCG
>JBEBGB010000807.1:0-2439 GCA_040081675.1 Vicinamibacterales bacterium | reverse complement strand
CGTGCTGTTCCGCGCCACCACCATGCAGAGCTGATTGTCGATGGCGTGGGCGCGCATGATCACGCGCCAGCGGTCTTCATTGAAGTTCGGCGGCCCCAGTGTCCAGCGGTCGGCGCGGTGGTCGCCCATGATCGGCATGAGAAGCAGATCAGCCCCATTGAGCCCGACCATGCGCGAGGACTCGGCCACCGAGCTGTCCATGCAGATGTTGCAGCCGATGCGTGCCACATCCGTCTCGAAAACAGGAAAGCCTTCGCCCGGTAGAATGCCGGAGCAATCCTCGCCACCGCCCGCGAGATGCACCTTGCGATACCGGCCCTCGATTTTGCCTGCTGGGCTGATGAGCACCACGCTGTTATGCACCGCATCGCCATTGCGCTCATACATGCCGAGCGCGATGCGCACCCGGTGCTTCTTCGCGATGGCGGCAAAAGCATCCGTCTCCGGCCCCGGAGCGGGCACGGCTTTGTCGAGCGCGTCGCCTCCGATGCCAAATTGCAGCGCCACTTCCGGCAGCACGACGAGCTGCGGGTGATCCCGCTCGCAGGCCTTCTCGATGAGCTTGCCGTAGAAGTCGATGTTGTCTTGGATGCTCTTGAACTTCAGCCCCGTGCGCTGCGATTGCCTTCCCGTCACCACGCTCACCTTCACCGGCGCACGCGCCACCAGCGGTGTCTGGGCGATGCTGACTTTGGGCTGCTGCCACACGGCCTTGCCCTCCGCAGTCCAGCGCAAGGTCGAGCGGATGACGAGCTGATGCGCACCCTCCGGGGCCACGAGCTTGCGCGTGAAGCGCATGGCCTTCGCGCCTGTCATCTCTGGCATGAGAAAGTCCCAGATCGCCACGAACCTTTCTTTGTTCGCCTCCGCCTTGCCCCAGATGGCGATGCAGCGCAGCTCATCACGCGGCACGCTCAGGCCGTCGTGCGTTGCATCCACGGACAACTCATACGTCTGCCCCGGCACGATGCCCTCATAACTCCACTGCCAGCCCCCGACGCTCATGCGCGTGCCATTGGCCTCCACCGCAAACGCATCGCCCTGTCTGGCCGTGACCGGCGTCGTCTTCGGATGCGGCGACCACGGCTCGGCGAGTTTGAACTGCGGATCAGCGGCGGAGACGAAGGCACCGCAGGTGAGTGCTGCAATGGCGAGGAGGTGAAGGAGGGGTTTCATGGTTGGTGCGTCGTTGAGATGAGTTTGACGTTCATGGGCTGTGAGAGCTGGGTGTTCAGATGCGGACGAAGAACTTGTTGCGATACATCCAGAACGTCACCAGCCAGAAGCTGACGCCCACGGCACAGGCCGTGAGCACGCTCTCCCACGTGGGACCGGCGGCGAGGAAGACTTCCTTCCCGAGATACCGCTGCCAGATGCCGGCGACCCACGGCTTGAGCAGCATGGACATGCAATAGAGCGCGATGGAATTCGACCCGGCGACGATGAGCGGAAAGGTCCAGCGTTTCCAACCGCGCAGGTCCACGACCCAATAAAACGCCGCGAGCATCAGCACGCACGCGCCCGTGCTCACCAGGCTGAAGCTCGGTGTCCAGATGCGCTTCACGATGGGGATCAAGCCAGTGAGGCCGAGGAGTTCGCCCGCACCGAGCAGTGCCGCGCCCGCGATGAGCAGCACGCGCAGCTTGCGTGCTGCGTCGGTGTCTTTCGCCCGCACCCATTCGCCGCACATCAAGCCGGCAATCATCGTGGCGAGCGACGGGAGAAAGTTGAGCGTCTGGTAGCCACCCGCGTTCGTCGTGTAAGGCGTGGACTGCGAGAACCCGTTGAGGAACCACACGTCGAAGTGGTGCGCGACATTCGAGCATTTCCACCATGCCTGGCCGATGCCCGCGTGGTTGATCGCCGCCCAGTCGGGAGTGACTCCCGGCCCCAGTGCCGCCGCGCCGCCGTGCAGGACGAACAGCAGCCACGTCGCCACGAGCGAGGCCACTGCTGCGATGCCCTGCACCCGGAAGCCGCGCCCGAGGCAGAAGAATACGAGCGGATAGCACAGGCCGATCTGCGCGAGCGTGTTGGTGAGTTCCCAGGGCGACTGCGGTTTGCGGTGATTCGTCAGGAAGATGCCGAGCGCGATGAGGATGGCGGCGCGCACCAGCGTGTGGCGGAAAATCTTCCATGCCGTGTCTCCGTCGCGCAGCCGCCGGGCGTGCGAGAAGGGCATCGCCATGCCGACCATGAACATGAACGAGGGCATGATGAGATCCCAGAAACCCCAGCCGACCCACTCGCCATGCTCCCATTGGGCATGGATAAACTTCCAGAAGCCGGAGTCCGGCACGGCTTTGAGATGAAACCCCGCCAGCTTTGCCAGTCCGAAGCCATTAGACTCTATGCGTAATAGGTGAAAAGGCGTATGAATGAATTGGCGTTATTTTCAGGTGGTCGCCCGTGCCGTCGTGCGGAGGTTGTGCAAGCCGC
>JBEBGB010000009.1:0-33087 GCA_040081675.1 Vicinamibacterales bacterium | reverse complement strand
TGTGTAGGTGCGGCTGTCCATCAGCGCGATCACACCCGTCGTGCCCGCTGGCTGCTTGTTCCACTCCTTCACCGCTTCCCCGAGCGTTGCAACAATCGATGTCTGACTGGCCGGCGGTTGGTGAGAGACGCCCATCTGCCAACCGACCCCAGCCAGCAGGGTGCTGTCCAGCGACGCCCGCCGGTCATAGGGCCCGCCGCCGACATCACCGCCGAAGCCGTACGCGTAGCTCACCGTCACGACCCCTGCAGGAGCCACGTCGAAAGCGATGCGGCCCAGGTCGGGATCAACCGCCGTTGCTCCCGGCACCGGTGTATGCGCCCAACCCGTACCGGCATCGGTGAGCGTGCACGCGCGGATCGTCGCCTCGGCGCGAACGACGCCAGCCGTCGCGATACGCAGACTGCGGACGCTGTTGGCGTCCCCGTAGTACAGCGGAAGGTCGTGCTCGAGCGAATACCCGGAGATCGGCATCGGCACATTGACCGGCTGTGTCGCTGTCGTCAGCGCCTCTTCGGTCTGCGGCACCGTATAGAGGGCCACGTCCTTCCCGAGGGGATCGAACGTGTAGCGCAACGGATCGATCTGCCGCGCCGAGACGTCTTCGAGCAGGTAGCTCTGGAGTCGCCAGAGGAACAGTCCGACATTCGGCACGTTGTAGAAACCGCGTCGGTTGTCGATGTGTCGGACGTCCGCCAGATGCGTCGCCTGCTCGAATGGTCCACCGTAGAACTGATTCGCGTAGGTGCTGCGAATGTCCGGCGTGAGGTGATGCGACGGTCGAGGATGGTTCAGGTGTTGCGTGCACGCAGTACGCTCGAAAAATTCCACGACCTTGCACCGCCAGCCGGTGACGTCCGAGCCGAGCTGTTCGAGCACGGCCGCCGTGCCCTTCCGGCGTCGATAGGCGAGCGTGTTCGCTACGTAGCTTCGCTGCGTGAACGCCGACTGGCCATCGCCCGACGAGGAGCCGACGAGCGCCTTCACACCCAGCAGATCGGCAATGTAGGGAACCACCCACTCGTCGCACGTCTCGATGAACCAGTTGTCGTACAGCCGGGTGATGTCGTCTTCGACGAGCTGCGTTTCGCGGCCCACGACGTTCAGGAGCGCGCGCAGTTGATCGCCTTGCGCGATATCTCGCAGGCGGTGGACGGTGGGCAGAAGTTCGAATAGATCCTTCATGGCGTCAGATGCGCGTGAGCGAGATGCCGAGCGGGTTGATAAGCAGCAGTTGCGCCAGCGCCACAGGCGCCGACTCGGAGTCGGCCCACTGCACATTGTCAGCAGGCAGCGCCCCCGTGACGGGCAGGTCCGGAGTCGTCTGGTCGAACCGGCGGAGTACATCGATATCCACGAAAACCACGCCGTCCACGGAATGGACGACACGCACGACGTCGGCCACGGTCACGGCCTGCCCGAACGCGCGCGCGTCGAATGAGAAGGACGCGATGAGTGCGCGTCGCAGCGCAGCCTCGACCTGGGACCACTCGACGCGCAGGTCGATCGCAACCTTCGCGTGCACATCGAAGTAGAGCGGCTGGTAGGTGTCGAGGCGAAGGCGCATCGACGGCTCTTTGAACGTATCGAGAGCTGCGGCGAGGTTCGTGCCGAGCGCCGCGCTCAGATCGACCCGATAATCGGGCAACACGGTCGTCGCGCCGGGTTCGATCGGCAGGGCCACGCTCGCGGCAATCGTGAGGTGCACCCACTGTGTGCCTGCGCGCCAGAGTGACGTCGCTCGCGCTTTGCCGATGCCAGCAAAGGCGCGGGCGAAGTCCTCGGCATCACGGAGTGACACCACCCGGCCCATGGCTGTTACGGTGAGCGGGGCATTCGAGCGTGCAAGGTCGGCGCTCTCCGCGTCCGCTGCTCCAGACGAGGGTAGTGGATTGGTTGCGGCTCTGATGCCCAGTGGCCGGGTCGTCATGAGCGTGATCCGGTCGGCGCCCACCATCCCCGGCGCGCCGATGCCGGTACGGTACGTCGCCGTCACGTTCTCGACCCCGCTCGGTAGCCGCGCGCCGTGCTCACCGTCGCCGAAGATCACGCTCGCCTTGCCGTCATCTGCGATACGTACGATGAACCGCTCGCTCGCCCCGTCCTGGTCCACCAATCGAGGCGCCTCGCTCCAGAGTAACCCGTTGACGCGGAGTTGCAGCGCGCTCGCCGCGCCGCTTTCCGAGGTCGACGCGGTGTAGGTCAATGGCGACCGTTTCAGCGCGAACCGTTGGCGCGGCGTGCTGCCAGATCCGCTGCCCAGCACTTCGTACACCGTTTCTCCATGCGTGGCCCTGGCGACGTTGGCGTTCAGCGTGACGGTGTGGCGCACGTATCGGTGCTGGAGTCCCGGCGAGACGAAGAACAGCGTGGTGAACCCGCCACTGTGGCGGATGTCCTGCAACGTCGCGATCTCGCTTGCCGAGACGCCGGGCAGGTCCGCGCGTTCGCCGCTGAGCGCGACAGCCTGGCCGACGTGCAGATTCAGCACCATCCGATCGAGCGTGAGCTGTCCTTCCTCGGCGGTTCCCTTGCCGATTTCTGCCTCGATCGGCAACTGGACCAACACCAGCCGCTCGCTCTGGACGTGCGCTGTTGTCTGGCGCACGACGAAGCTGCTGCTTTTCGTTGCGCTCGCGTCGAGGACCAGGCCCGTCGCCTTGCCGCTCAGCCCGAATTCGGCGAGCGACGCCTCGTTGGCGGTCGTGATGCGAAATGCGGTCAGCTGCTTCGCCAGTTCAAGCACCATCCAGCTGTTATCGGTGACGCCGGCGACGGTACGTTCCAGATAGCAGTCGGTCTGGCCCGTCCGCCAGATCTGGGTGCTCGACAGATCCTGTGCCACCATCCCGCCAGTGCCTGCTTGCGCGATGAGCGTCGGCGCGTTGTGCCCGAAGAACCCGGCGCGCGCCCGCATGGCGAATGCACCTGGCGCAGCAGGTGGCAGTTTGGTCCTCGGCTCCGTCACCGAGTAGGCCTTGTAGTAGTAACTCGCCAGCGACGCCATGCCCCAGCCTTGCACGGCGCCGAATGCGCCCAGTGCCTGCTCGCTGAACGTGGCGCCAGCCACCGCATTCGCGCTCGCGGAACTCAGACTTGTGGCCTGGAGCGACACCGTCGCTGCCCGGTTGAAGGTGATGGAGTAGTCGAGGGGTTTAGGCTGCGGACCTTCGAAATCGATCCGCGTGCGATTGAGCGCGTCCTGTGCTTCAACGCTGCGCACGACCTTCGGCAGTGTCTGCTCGGTCGCGTTCGTCGTGTTCTTCTTGCCAACCAGCACCACAACGTCGCCAGCCTTGAGCGACACGTTGGTGCCCGAGAGATAGATGGTGTTCACTTCGGCGGCCTTGACAGTTCCGGTTGCGGGAAGGCCCGTGTCGAGATCCAGGGGATGGACCGCGGTCACGTCGACGTCGGTGGCCGAAGCGCCAAGCCCCACGCTGAGGCCGAGCATCATCAACTTGCCGCTGCTGATGGCCAATTCCTGCGGCCGCAGTTGCCGTGGCGCAATGTGGTTCCATTCCACGCGTGCCGTGATCGCTTCCGCGGTTTCGAACGGCTGCGGCAATTCGTTCTGGCCGGGTACGCTCTGGACGCGCATCCCGGCCGGCACGACTGCGGTCGTCGGCGCACCCACCGCTTCGTCGACATCGAAGGCCAGATGCACCGAGGCGGCAACGCCGGGACTCAGTTGGTAGCCGATGAGACCAGCCAATTCGAGGATCGATCGGCGCTCGGTTGCAGTGCGCAGGTAGCCTTCATTGGCGATCCGTTCTTGATAGAACGACAGCACGTCGCCCACGACAGCCCAGGCATCGAGCAGGGCAATCGCCGGGTCGTCGAGGTCGCGGGTCGCAAGGCCGGTGAGTGGATAGCGCAGAACGTTCGGCGCATCCTCGATGTGTTCGCGCGACAACTGCTCGAGCATGCGCGGCAGCACGTGGCCGTACGGCGCGACGCGGTAGACCAGGGTGGACGCACCCGGAGGGTTGTACAGCTGCCGAGGCGTCAGGCCCGTCTGGCAGCAGTCGCAGTGGCGCGTGTCGTTCGCCATGCTTTACACGCCTCCCTTCATGACGAAGTCGATGCGCCCGTTTTCGGGCAGGCTCGGATCGTTGTCCGCACGCGCAATTTCCAGACGGTGGATCGGCAGGATGCCGGCGTCGAGTTCTCCGTGTGGCGCCTGGCCGAAACGCCTGAAGCCGTCGACCGGTACGGTGACGCTTTGCACGCCAACCACCTGCATGGCGCGCGCGATGATCTGACTGAGATAGACCGCCTGACCGAACGTGAAGTTGTCGGGGTGGAAGAATCCGTGGGTCCCGTCAACGAGGTCGCCCTTGCCGAATGTGTCGAGTAGTGCGCGCTTGACGTCGGCGCGCCGGTAGCCGGGCGCGACGCAAACGTTGACCACCAGGTCCAGCGACACATACCGCGGGCCATCGATTTCGAGGTCGTAGCCGGCCATGCGGAAGCGCTCGAGGAATCCGCGGAGTTCGCGTTCGAACTCTGGAGTTACTGGCGTGCCGCCTCGCCGGTCGACGGTCACGAACATGGTGTGGAAGGTCCCCGTCCATCGACGCGTACACGCGGCGCGTTGCACATCCGGATGACGCTGGGCGGCCGCGGCGTAGTCGTCTTCAGTGACGGCACGCTCCTGCGTGCGAAACGCTTCCGGGGCGCGCAGCCGAACCTGTTGTGTCGGCTCAGGACTGGCACCTCCGCGGGCCTGCAGCGGGTTGCGCACCTTCACGCCGACGATCGGCGGGCGCAACTCCGTCAGCGCATCGGCGCCGACATTACCGGCGGGACCACCACCGACGCGAAACGTACACACGAAGCGTGAGCCAGGCGCGGGACGCCGCCCGAGGACGGCGTCGCCAAACCGGAGATGCGTGCGAAGCTCGCCGCGGCCGTCCACTTCGGTCTCGGCCACGAACTCGGACACGAAGCGATCACTCGCGAGCAGATCGCGCTGCGGGCGCCATGTCTCACCCATCGCGCTGAGCGTCAGCGCGGGCAGGGTGGCCCGGGCATCCACACGCGTGACGGTGGTAGCCGAGAGGCTGCGCGCAGCGAGTCTGTCGTAGGGCACGGCCTGAGCCAGACCGGCGCGCTTCAGCACGGGTCGGTACGGTCCGTTCTCGACCTCGGCGGGTTCCAGATCGTCACCGGGGTTGACCGACGTCACGGTTTGACCGTGGTCGGCAAGGCTGACGTTGCCTCGCGCGGCGGCGGCACGACGGCCGCCAGGGAACTCGTTCAAGCAGAGCGAGAAGGGCAGCGCATCTTCCTCATACCACCTGATGTCGAGCACCACTGTCTGCGTCAGCGGATCGGTACGCTCGATCGGTTCCTCCGCCAGTCGCACCACGTGACGATGGGCGCGGTCAGCGTCGACCGGAAGGCCACTGTCGACTCCGAGCACCTCCTCGAGAATCAACACGTCGCCGGCGTGCAGGCCGAGCAGCGCGGCGCTGCCCACGAGCGTGGCCTGCGTCGAGCCAGCTGGAAGACAGCACCGCAGGTCGCTCCATGTGTAGAAGTCGATCGCGTTTCGACTCACCCGCAGTTGGACAATGTCGTCCATCGTCTCGAACGACACTTCTGGCTGCGTCTCGGTAGCCGGTGCCAGCACCAACGTGCCTCGCGGCACCGCTGGCGCGGCCACGTTGCCGCGGTCGACATCCGTATCAAAGGCCAGCCACGTGCGCGCATTCGCGCCGTCGTGCATCGCGTAGTCGACGAGTCTCGCGTGTCTCCGCACGCTGGTGCGGCGTCGTGCGGTGCCGAGATAGGCCTCGGTGGCAACAGCGTCCTGGTAATAACTGAGTTGATCGCCGACATAGGCCAGCAGTTCCACGAGCGTGATGCCCACGTCGGCCGGATTACGCTCGCGCCAATCGGGCATCGTGACGGCGAGTCGATCGAGGATCAACTTCCGGAAGCTGGCGTAGTCCTTGGCGAGGTAGTTGATCTGCGGGGTCGGCAGGCTCGCAGGTACGCAGGTGTCAGTCGGTGCGCAGTCGAAATCGCTGGGACAGTTCACCTTGAACGAGAACGACACGGCGGCGAGCATCGGGTCGAAGCCTGACGGAGCCTCGCTCACCGCGGACGACGTGACGAGCTGCAGGGTATATGTCGAGAAATCTCCAGTCCGATCCGCTGTGATGGTGACGATCTCGTTCGCAATAATGATCGACGGTTGAACCCGCACATCGGTCACCCGTACCCCGCCGACGATACGGAAGTTGACACCGGTCAAGCCGGCCACCGGATGAATGAAGTGCACGAGTACCGTGCGCTGGTCGGCTGTCGAGACTTCGACGTAGTCGATGCCGTTGAGCGAGCTGATCTTGCGAACCTCGTCGCGTCGCCGGGGCGTGGCGCAGAAGTACTGAGTCATGAACCTAGCTCACACCGGTCTGAATGTGCGCCGTCCGGCGTTGTTGCGTGCGCTTGACGATGTAGTCGACTCGCACTTGCAGGACCGCATCGACAGAGTCGACTTGCACGGCGTCCACGTCGATGAGATCGCCGAGGTACTGCTGCAGGTTGCCTTGCACCATGAACTGCACCGTGGCTGCGAGTTCAGGGCTGTTCCCCGCGAACACGAGCTGCTGCAGCCCGCCGCCGAACGCAGGCCGGTTGACTCGCTCGCCTGGGCCCGTGAGCAGCAATTGCTCAATCAAATCGCGAATGTGGTCGTCGTCTGTCGTGGCGGCCGTGCGTCGCCGGTTGTCGACATGAAAAGGGAAGTCGATGTTCATATCGCTGTCACTCGCGTTTGAGCAGACACCACCATGAGCGGCGTGCCATTGGGAGCGCAGAGAGCCTGGCTGTCCATCAGAAGCAGCGGCTGGCCGTTCGACGTTACTCGCGTTGCCGACGTGATCCACGTCGCGGTGAGACACGGCGACGGAGCTCCGCTGACGTTGAACGCACAGCCAGCCACGATCCAAGGAGCGGTCATCGCCGTCGTCGGCTGGCCGGTGACCAGCACGCGCGGGTTGGGCACGGTTGGCTGCGCTTGACCGCCATGTGCGCACATGGCCGTTGCGCCGACATGCAACACAGGTCCAGGCATGAGTTGCTCTCTCCTACACAACGACGAGCGCGCCGTTATTGATGGTGACCGTCGGGCCGGTCATGACCAGGCTCGCGCCCTTGCCGTTCTGGATATAGATGCCCGTGTCGTTGACGATGATCGAGGCACCAGTCGTGCTCTTCAGCATGATGCCGCCCGTCGGACCAGGCAGGTCGCTGATGACGATGGCGTTCTGCAGGGACGACTGCAGAACGATGTTGGGACTCGCCGGGTTACCAGCCAGAGCGAGCGCAGGAACCTCGGCTGCCGAACCCCAGAAACCCCCGGTCCAGATCGGGTGATCCGAGTCGCCGTTCTCGAACTCGATCCACACGCCCGCGCCGGTCTGCGGAATGCAGTACACACCCTGCTGTTTGCCCGCGATGGGAAAGCACGGCATCGCCCACGACGAGGGAATCATGCCGAGGACGTCCGGCACCATCGCCGTGATGCGTCCACGCTGCTCGGGATCGATGTTGATGACCACCGTACCGCGATACTTGCCGTAGAACTTGCTCTGTGTCGCCATGGGTTCGAGTCCTTCAGGCCGGAACGGCGGGGAGCGTGGAGACCAGACCGTTGCGCACGAGGGAGAAACGCTGCTTGTATTCGCCGCGTTTGATCTGATGCGTGACGCTCTTCACGTAGTGCAAACCGTCGAAAGCCAGGCCCGCGCCGCGTACGCCGACGAGCCGCCGTGGTTGCAGGAGTCGCCCGTACCGCAACACGTCGAGCGAGCCGGTGCCCTTCACGGCATCGGCCGTGCGTGCGGCTTTGGCCATGCCGACCATCAGGGCTTTCGGAATCGAGTACTTCGCGAGCCCCTCGATGGGTTTGAGCTTCAGCGTCAGCGGTTCGATGGCGCCCAGCGGCGGGCTGAGCGGTGTGATGTTCGGAATCGGAATGACAATCGGAATCTTGCTGAGCTCGTTGTAGACGACCACTGTCGGCATCTCACGCATCTGGTTGTCGAACGTGAAGGACAACGATTCGCAGTTGGTGAGCGCGTCCATATTGACGTTCAGCGCAGGTTGGGGAACGCCCACCTTGATCTGCGGTCCCCAGTAGCCGACGCTCGTGCCTGGCGTCGACTGCGGCTCGAGGTAGAAGACGTAGCCGACCTTGTCGGCGAGTTCGTTGATGTAGTCCCAGTCCGTTCCCCGCTGTGACGGAATCTGGTTCGTCGGGATGGGCACGTCCAGCATCACGCTTGGAATCACCATCGGTACGATGCCGAGCCACGCGTACTTCAGCAGAAGCAGGCCGACCCGGCCTTCAGCCGGAACGGCTGGGAACGGGAAGCCGCTGAAGTCGATCTGCTTCATCACGACGCTCAGGTCCTCGCCCGTGACCGACAGCGTCGAATGCGACCTGTCTCCGCCAGGCAGGATCTGCTGCTGCGTCACCATGCCGTCGATCAGTACGGACGCCGTGCCGCCGATCGTGACCATCACCACGACGCGCAGGATCGGAACGGGCGCCGCACCAGCAGACAACAGGAACAGCGTCTCGAGTGGCGAACGCTTGTCGATGCTGAACTGCAGCTGAAAGACACTCGGGCCCGTGTCGTTCACCGTCACCTCGACACTCTGGAGCGCATCGATGGCGATGCGCGGCGCGGGCAGCGGCACTGCCGGCCCGACCAGAAGCGAGAGGTGGATGCCCTTCAACATATCTCGAGCTCTAGTCGGCGCTCGGCGCGGGAACGCCCAGCGGCAACGTGATCCGGATCACGGCGCCTGCAGTGTCGGTGAGTTCATCTGGACGAAGCACCGGGTTGGCGTCGCAGATGCGCCAGAACTGTTCCGGGTCGCCGATATAGCGAGCCGTGAGCACGTCCAGGCGCTCTCCCTCGACCACGAAGTGCTCCTGCAGCAACGCGAAGTTCTCGGGCGAGGGCACGAGGCGCCGCCGCAGGTAGACGACGTCGGTGCCGTCCGCCCGTGTGTAGCGTGCCGTGTCTGTTGCCGCGTACCGGCTGTTTGTCGGAAAGCTCATCGCCACCGCATTTCTAAGGAAGACCCGTGATGCCAAGCGCGCTGAGCGTGCCTGCCTTGTACCGATTCGCGAGCTGTTCTTTGTTGCGCAGATACGCCATGAAGATGTTGCCGGCCTTTGTGTCGAAGCCGAGGTCGTCGACGCTGAGTACGCGAAGCCCAAGACTGACCTTGGCGCGTATCGGGTTGAGATTGGGATCGAAGGCGTCTTCCGTAATCGACAGGTCGGTCACGCGTACCGGCGTGACCCGGCTCTTGCTCCAGACGAACAGCGTTAACGGCGACACCATTGGCGCGATCTCCAGCGTGCCGCTGTTGCCCAAGCGGTTCAGATCGCTGAGCTGTGTGCTTGTCGGCGATACGAGCGCCTCGAGCACTGCGAGATGAGGATAGATGCCCACCTCGCCGACGCTCGTGTCGCCGCGCTCGAGCATGTCCGAGGCATCGATCTCGGCCTCCAGCTTGAACGTCTCGACGGCCGGTCCCTTCAAGCGCAGGGCTTCCGAACGGTCGGCTGTGTCCACGCTCGTGCTCTTGGGCTGCAGCGTGCGGCTCAGCGTGTCGGGGTTGTACTGCAGCGCGATAACCCGTTGAATGGCGCCAGACTCGGCGTCGATGACGACGAGGCCACCCTTGAGCAGGCGAGGAGCGTTCGGAAACGTCATGCGCTACTTCTTCTTTCCGTCGCTCTTTGCCGCGGCGTCCTTGGGGTCGTACGTGGACCAGGTGTAGAAGATCGGGTTGTCCTCGTCTGGGCTGAACGGGTCGTGCGCCCCGGCATCGAGTGATTGGTGATGCAAATCGACGAACACACGCTTCGCGACGGCCGAGATCGTGAGGCGCGCCCCGTCCTGCTTGCGGCTCACTTCCCACGTATAGCTCGTCGGGTTGGGGAAGTCGGCCTGCGCCTCCTTCAGAATCTGATCGTCGTTGACCGGAATGCCCTCGACCGAGAACTCCTGCCACCCGCCAGCGGCGTCGAAGAACCGATAGGTGTGTTTCTCCGTTCCGTCCTTCTCCTTGTCGACAGTGATGGCAACGTCCTGCTTCTTGTCGGGCGTGAATCTCGCCGCGGCGAGTTGACCCGCGTACGTGTTCCGCGCCTGTGCCTGCGTCACCGGCACAACCTCCTTGAAGCGGGGAATCACTTTCGTCTCGACCTTCTGCGATTTGACGATGGCCTTCACGAAGGCCGCGCGCTGCTTGTCGGACAGATGTCCGTAGCGCCGATTGATCTCGGCCTTCACTTCGGCCTCGGAGAAGAGCGTGGTGCCGGGCCGCTGCATCACCACGCCCGACATGGCCTCGTAGGTCTGGGCCAGCTTTCCCGCCGTCTCGATATCACCCTTGCTGGCCGCGAGCTTCTGATCGATCCGTGCCTGTCGCTCTTTCAGCGCCTTGGCACGGGCGTTGGTCGCCGCCTTCTTTGCGGCTTTGTCCTTGATCGCGGGATCGACAGCTGCCGGCATCGGCTCGGAGTCCTCGATGTCCTTCTTCGCCTTGGCTTTTGCGGCTTTCCCGAGAACCGAGTCTTCGCCGTACACCTGTTCGTGCGTGGACGCGACGACGCGACCCTTCCCGCCGAATGCCTCGTCGATCAGGTTGACGAACTCCTTGTTCTGTCCGAGATCACACCCGCGTATGTGGACAGTTGTTTTGGCGTCGATCTTGTCTCCAACCGAGGGCAGGAGGCTCTTGCCGGATGCGGGGTGCAACGCGTCGCGCACCTCCATCGGGCTCAGACGAGAATCGCCGTGAATGCTGGTTGGATGGTTCGGGTCGCGTACCAAGTCCGCGGCATTCAACCCGAACGACAGCGTGCCGTCCTGATTGCCGTGCGAGACGACGAAGAGATTGCCAATCGGCTTCGCGATCTTCGTCTCGATATGCCCGAGCAATCCTTCCAAGGTCCGCACGGTCGTGACCATCGTGGCCTTGGGGTAGTGGATCGCGAAGAACTTCCGGGCCTCCGAATAGAACGGGTTCGCTGTCTTCGGAGGGTCCTGCCCCATGATGAACACATAGTCATCGCGTGGGACTTCGGGAGCCGCCGGCGCGTCCGGTGCCGCAGCCTTCTCGTCCGAGACGCTCTTGATTTGAACCTGACCTTTGGACAGCGCCTCGAATCCACCCACGAACTTGCGCGCAAAGAACGCAGCGAGCTGGTCGCTCTCGCTTCCGTGGAAGTCGGAGTCCAGGCTCTTGGCTGTCAGCCCTTGCACGGTAAAGAGCTCGATGAGTTCAGCGTCTGTGGCCGTTGTCAGCAGATCCAGAATCGCCTGCTCATCATCGTCGCCCGTGAAGCCGGACTGCATTTCCTTGATGAGCAGCGCTTTCAGCTTCGCGGTGAGCGTGAACGCGGTTCGGTCCTTCTTCCACGCGGTCACAATGGCCCGAGCTTTGTTGTCGCTGTCGGAGTGATCTTCGATTGTGCCGTCCTTGTCGCGGTTCTTCAGGTAGGTCGACAACGTCTGGGCGTCGAAGGTGTCGCCTGAGAACCAGCCCGCGATTTCGTTGAAGATGTTCCATCGTTGCAGCATGGGCGGGGCCGCCGTCTGCTGACGCACATGCGTCAGTTCGTGGGCGATGAGTCGCCGGCCTTCTTTGCTGGTCGGCGCGTACTCGCCTGCGCCGAAGACGACGTTGCTCCCGACCGTGTAGGCGCGTGCCCGAACGCCGCGCGCGCTCTCTGCCGCCTGCGAATCGGTGTGCACACGCACATGTCCGAAATCGAAACCGAGTCGGTCTTCCATGACCGAGCGCGTTGGCGCATCGAGGGGTTGCCCGTTGCTCCGGAGCGTGTCGTCCACCTGCGCTGGAGCAGCGCCGAGTGCGCGTCCATCGTGCGGCGCGCGTTGAAGCGACGAGGGGTGTGCGCGCGTGACAGGCTCGCGTGCCGCCTCGCCGCGTGCGACCGCATCAGCGGCTCGGTCGGCCTCTCGCTCGAAGCTGTCGTGTGGCTTGCCAATCGGCAGCGCTGATCGGCGCAGCGGCGTCGCGACGGATTCGCGAGTCCTGGTCATACGCCACCCGCCTTGACCACGCTGAGCACGGATTGCGCAATGCCTGCGCCAAGAGCTTCAACGGACGCGCCCGCCCGCACGTTGAACGAGCCAGCGTCTGTTCGCTCCGAGTCGATCGGACCGAGCGCTCCGAGGTCGAACGTGGGCTGGCCCAACGCATGCGCCAGCTGCTGCTGCACGGCGTCACCGACGGCGTGTTTGTGCCGCGCGTCGAAACCGTGCAGCACGAGTTCATCGATGACCAGTTCAATGCGCATGGTCACACCCAATCTCGAACTTCCACATCGCTCAACGTCCGCTCCGCTTTCGCGCACTCCGTGCGCGCCGCTTGCAAGACGTCGCCGGGCTCGACGGCCCTGCCCGCACCCGCCGCGAGAAACGCTGCGTGCAGCGCGATGTTCCGAATGTTGCCGCCCGTGATGGTGAGCCGCGCCAGTTTGACGGGATCCAGTCTGTCGGTCGGTGTCGCCGCCGGAAACGCGCGCCGCCAGATTTCGGCACGGCTCGTGGCATCCGGAAACGGGAATTCGACGACGAAGCGGAGACGGCGGAGAAAGGCGGCGTCCAGATTGGAACGCAGGTTGGTCGTGAGAATGGCGAGACCGCTGTACGCCTCCATGCGTTGCAGCAAGTAGCTGATCTCGATGTTCGCGTATCGATCGTGGCTGTCCTTCACTTCGCTGCGCTTGCCGAACAGGGCGTCGGCCTCATCGAACAGGAGAATAGCGCCGCCACCCTCGGCCGCATCGAACACGCGCCGCAGGTTCTTTTCGGTTTCGCCGATGTACTTGTTGACGACCTGACTGAGATCGATGCGGTAGAGGTCGAGTCCCAGCTCGCGGGCCAACACCTCGCTCGCCATGGTCTTGCCGGTGCCGCTCACGCCGGCGAAGAGCGCCGTGATGCCAAGGCCGCGACCGGCTGCGGCAAACCCCCACTCTTCATGCACGAGCAGGCGTTGTCGCACATGAACCACCATCTGCCGGAGCACGCCCTGTTGGGCGGGCGGCAGCACAAGGTCGGTCCAGCCGGCGTGAGGTTCGATGCGTTGGGCGAGGTCGCCAAGAGCGGGTCGAGCAACGAGCCGAGCCGAGGCCCACAACGCTTCAGGCGTGACGGCGTCAACTGCGTTGACGGCCGCCGTGATCTGTCCGGGGTTCAAGACGAACTGCGCGGCGAGCGCGTCCACAGTGCCGTTGAGTTCTGTGCCGGCGTCACGGAGTGCAGAGCGCCACCACACGCGTCGATCATGGCCGGTCGGTACCGGAACGTGCAGGCGGACGAGGGACCGCGTACTGTCCGACCTGTACTCGCCGTGGTCGTGCTCGCTCACCACGACCGCTGTGTGGACACGGTTCACGAGCGCCGCGATCGCAGGACCTGACCCTTCGACAAGCAGGACGGAAGGGGAGAACAGCGCCTCGCGCATCCACGCGCGGGCCAGCCGCTCGCGCGCCGCAGGCTCGAGGGGCACATCCTCAGCGCGGATGCTGAACAGTCGCATGTTGGCGTCGGCGCACGCGCGCGCCGCCACGTCGCGGTGCGATCGCGCATCGCCGCCGCTGAGGGCAAACGCGCCGTCCATTCGTGTGGTCAGGTGAATGGCAAGCCGGGCTGCTGCCGTCGCGTGCCCGGGCCACAGATGCTCGGGCGGGACACAAGGTGTCACCCACGCGTGCAGTGACTCGTCGAGGTACGCCAGACCCGTCAGGTGATGCAGGGTGCGCTCGGCAATGACGATGCGCGTGTGCGCCATGGTGCTGTCGCGGCGCAGCTCGAGATCGACCAACGGCCAGAAGCGCAGCGGCCCTGTCGGCAGCAGCGCACTCCAGTGCGCACCACCGAAGACGCGACTGGCGAGCGCGAACGTGGCCCACCGATGTCCCGACTGGCCATTGATCCGTTCGCAGAGCGCGCCAACCTCTGTGTCGAGCTCGATGGCAGCACACAGCACGAGCAAATTGCACTCGAAGTCCGACAGACCAAACGCCGCCTTCGTGGCGCGAAGCGTGTCCGAGTGAACCGATGCCAGCGTGTCCGTGATCTGGTCTCCCCGGTCGAGCGCCTCGAGGCGGCTGCGAACGTCGGCCATGTCGTGGCGCAACGACTCCTGGACGGCGTCGTGGCGGATCTGCTGTGTCGACGCTGCGTTCGTCATGCCGTCACCGTGACTTTCGGTGAATCGAACGCGCCAGCCGCGAGTCCGAGCGGGCTGTCCGCACCGTCGACGCTGAGGTACGCCAGGTAGGTACCGGCCACAACGTTCGTGACCAGAAACGCGACGGCTGCTGTCTCTGTGTCCGCGCCGGTAAGGCCGTTGTCCTTCGGCGCCTGAAAACTGTAGGCGCGCGCGGGGCGTGTAGTGGGCGCCGCATGCTCGTAGAGGTACAGCGTCACGCGCTGCGCCTTGCCGATTGCCGGCACTGTCGACACCGTGAGCGTTCCGGCAGCCAAGGAGTAAGTCGCAGGCGCAGTGATCGACGGATGAAGCACGAACGCCGTTGCGTTCGACTCGAATCCCTGATGCGGCAACGCGGGGTCGCCCAGGAGCAGTTGGTGAATCACCTGCGTGGCCTGCACACCGGCCCGAAGCCCGTTGACCAAACTCAGATCGATCGCAATCTGCGTGTCCGTTGGATTGACTGGGGTGACTGTGGCTTCGCCGATCTGGACACGCGTGACTTCACCGAGCAGACCCGTGCCGTTGACGAGAATCGTGCTCGACGCGGTGATGCGCGTGTCCGCCGGGGGCTGTGCCGCGGACACCACTTCGTTGATGGTCGGGTTCGCCAGCGGCCTCACATACAGGTTCGGTTTCAACACCGGCAGCGACGCGCGTGTGGATTTCTTGCTCTGAATCAGCACCACCGACGCCGTGTACGCAGCGGTGAGCCGGAAGTGATTCGCCTGGAATGCCGCCCAGAGTTTGCTGAGGTCTTCGACCGAGAGAGTCTCCGGCGCGATCTTCACCAACTCGATCTGATCGGCCAGATCGGCCGCCGCGAGCGCCTGATACGCCGGCGGCAAGATGGTTCCGCTGACTTGCAGCGCCGGAATGGCGGACAGCGAGTCGCGAATGGCCGCGCGCGAGAGCACGGGGGTTTCGTGCAGCAATTGCATCGCGTATCCCATCAGGATCTCTGCCTGATACGCGTCCTTGCCGTACGCCATGAGCAGGTAATGCAGATCGAGCGCCAGCGGCGGATTGCTGACCCGATCGCCGCGAGGGTCGAGGGCCGGCAGCGAGTTGTTGCGCTGTGTCTGGTTGTGAGTCGTGTGATACAGAAACAGGTTCAGGCCTGCCTGCTCGTCGGTGCCAGTCACCATCTGGTCAGGTGGTTTGGACGTGACGCGAACGGCATTGCCGGCAATCGTCGACAGGTCGTTGGCAATCACCCCGTTGTTCAGCAGGTCCTTCAGTACCGCGGTGACTGCCGCCAGTGCGAGTGCTCCGCTCACGACTGGCCTCCGCTTCGCTGCTGCACGTAACCGTCCAACGTCACGAGGTCGCGCCTCGGACCTCGGGGTGCCGTCGGTGCTGGAGCCGGCTGCATCACTGCACGTACGTCCACCCGTCCTATATGGATCCGGATGACGGGTTCATTCGCGGAATCGTTCGTGTGCGGTGCCTGCGTGTCGCGACCTGGTCCCTCCGCCCGTCGCGACACCACAACTGGTACGACTGCGGCATCGCGTTTCTCCAAAGGCTGCGACGACACCGGTCGCGCCTCGACGCGCTGCTGGCCCAGAGGCTTCACCGCAACTGATTCGCGAACGGATGGATGCGGCACATCGGAGATGGCAGCCGCATCGTCTGCGTGGGCCTGCTCCTGCAAAGCTGCGCGAGCTCCGCGAGTGGGCGGCGGTGTCGCGGGCGAATCGTCGGCTGGAACGCGTTCGCTGACCCTGTGCCTAGCCGGAGCCTTCGACACGTCCTCCGAAGCGCGGGTCGACTGATGCGCCCTCGACGATCGCGTCTCGGCCGGGTGGAGCGTGAGTTCGGGCGCGTCGGCAGTCGTCTGATCGATCGGTTCGAACGGAGCCCGTCGACGCGGCTGCACGCCACGCTCTGGCTCGAGCGTCCGCATGGCCAGCGCGCCGAAGTAGTCAGTCATTGGTTCATCTCGACGTAGGTCTGGCGGCGTCGTGCGCTCAGTCGCAGGATGTCGTCCTCCGTCCAACCGTAGGCTCGGGCGAGTATGTGTATCTGCTGCAGGGTTCGTTGCGCCCACTCATCCAGTTCGCGCCACGCGTATGTGGCGATGTCGAACGGCGTCTGCCACGCGTGATCGCACGACGGGCAACTGAGGTTCAAGTGCACGTCCGTCGGCTCCGCCGGCAACAGGCCCGCAGCTTTGTCGCGTAGCGTGGCATCGTCGGTGCGGATGCACCGTGCGATCAGGGCCGCGCGCACATCCGCTGTGTCGCGCAGTCCCGAAACCGCCACGAGGTCTTCCGTCGTCGGCCTCCGCCAGCGCACGCGTGAGCCGCCAAGGCGAAGCGTCCGCCACTCAGGTGAGGTGGCCGAGTCGCCACGGGGTCGGACATCCGACAGCGAGAGTTGCAGTTCGAGCGGCGCCGCGCAGCGAGGGCATGCAGTGACGCCGTCAACCGCATCGCCGAACACCTGCGCGCGGAACGCGAACAGCGCACGGTCGCGACGCGGAATGCTCCAGCGCATGACATCGCCGAGCGGGCAGTCGGATGCCAACGCTGCGAGCGCTGCGGCTCGCACGGGCATGGGCTGGCTCCGAGCCGCCTCCCAGCTCTCGAGCAGTTGGTGAGCCTGCGTCTGACGCATCGCGCACCGTTACGCGAAGGTCGGTTCACTCGGCTCGACGACGCTGGTGTCTCGCTCCCAGCCTTCGTTTTCGAGCTTGAGACTCTGAATCAGAACCGCGTTGGCGTTGGCATCGAGGTCGGCCTGCGCCTGATAGTCCGACACCCAGCACCGATAGACCTTGTAGGCGATGGCGAGCTGGCCGGCCTCGTTGTAGAGCTCGATGATCAGGTCCTTGCGGAAGTCCTTGAGCGAGGTCTCCGCGCCCAGCCCGCTGCCGAAGTTCCACACCTTGTTCGCCCACTTCTCGAACTCGGCGTCGTGCGTGACCCCGCGTTCGAGCGTGATGGCTTCGTACTCGGTGCGACCGGGCGACTTGCGCGTGCTGCTCGGGTCACCACCCTCGCGATGCTTCACCACTTCGGTGGTGCGCTTGAGCGCGCTGACCTTGCAGACGCCCGCCACATAGCGCCCATCCCACTTCACCCGGAACTTGAAGTTCTTGTACGGGTCGAAACGCGACGGATTGACTGTGAACTGAGCCATGGTTGCCTCGTCCTAGCTCTGAAGCTGCCCAGCGAGCTGCTGCAGCTTGATGATGACGAATTCCGCCGGCTTGAGTGGCGCGAAGCCGACGACGATGTTCACGATGCCGAGATTGATGTCGTTCTGCGTGGTGGTTTCGGCGTCGCACTTGACCAGATAGGCCTCGCGCGGCGTCTTGCCCTGGAAGGCACCCTGCCGAAACAGGTTGTGCATGAACGCGCCGACGTTCAATCGGATCTGCGACCACAAGGGCTCGTCGTTTGGTTCGAATACGACCCACTTGAGCCCACGGTACAGACTCTCTTCGATGAACAAGGCCGTGCGGCGAACCGGCACGTACTTGTATTCGTCGGCGGCCGCGTCAGCACCGCGAAGCGTGCGGGCACCCCAGACGACGTTGCCGTAGATCGGCAATGTCCGAAGACTGTTGATACCGAGCGGGTTGAGCAGGCCGTTCTCGGCATCGGTCAGGTTCACCTGAAGCGCCGCGGTGCCATTCAACGAGGCATCGGTACCCGCAGGAGCCTTCCACACGCCGCGTTGAGCGTCGGTGCGCGCGATGACGCCAGCGATGAGGCCGCTCGCGGGGAAGGTTTCAATCTGGCCATTGAGGTTTGGATCGGCCTGTTTGATTCGCGGGAAGTACAACGCTGCGTTGCGGGCCACGTCGCCGGTGAGGTTCATGGCCGCAACGCCCGTCTGCGCGGTGCTCGGCGAGTTCCACTCGGCTTTCGAATCGACCACGAGGAACGCGCGTCGCTTCGCGCACAGAATCATCGCCTCCTGATACACCTCGTCGGGCACATTGCCGCCGCGCGCGTCGGGCAGGATGCAGAGCAGGTTGACGAGGTCGACCTTCTCCAGCAGCGCAAGGCCGGCTTTGTACTCGGCCGTCGTGATTGCGGCGGAGTCGACCGCTTCGGCTGTCCCGGTTGCTGCGGCCGTCGACTTCGCAGCGTCCGTCCAGACGTCAGCGTCAGTGAGCGTGCCCGTGTTCGCGCTGACCGCAGCGTTCGACGGCATCGCTTGTGTCGCGCGAATCAGACTCGACTCGTTCTTCAACACACGGTCGATACGACGCGCGCTTTCCTTGGTCGTGACATTCAGGAAGGTTTCGATCTGTCCAGTGTTCCCGTCGCGAGCGATCAGGTCGAACAGGTCCGCGGCAGCAACGCCCAGCCGGGCCGCGGCCGCCACGAGGTTCGGATCAGTGCCTGCCTTCTTCTCGATGCGGACTCGCAGCTTCATGCCCCAGGCGCCTTCACTGGCTGCCTCGAGCCCGAGGTTGGTGACGGCGAAACTGGCTTTACTGCCTTTGTTGTCCGTGGCTTTGTAGAGTCGCACCACGATGGCCGTTGCGCCGCCGTTCAGGAAGAAGTCACGGACGGCGTATCCCAGGGTGAAATCGCGGCTCAGACCACCATAGATACGCTCGAAGTCGGACACGCTCGTGATGGTTGCGGGCTCGGTTGGCCCGCGGACAGCCTTGCCAACGAAGGCCGTAATCGAGGTCGCGACGTTGGCGATGGTGCGTACGCCACTCGAGATCTCTTCGACGTAGACGCCGGGGTAGTTGACGGACACTGGCATGGTGCGTTCCCTCCTGAAAACGGAGATCGTCGAACGTGCACGCAACCGCCGCCGGCACAAGGGTAGGAGTGCGCCCGATTGACCGGCCGCGCGCGCGAGAGACGTGAACCAACGACGGCCGTTGGAACGTCGGACGCGCGACGTGGAGAAGAACGCGTGATCGCTTGCGCCCGTACACCGGCTGGGAGGAGCCGGCCGGCCTTGGGAGGCCAACGCAGTACACGACCACTCGTTCGAATTCGACCGCTGAGCTATGACATCACCAGCTCAGCGACGAGTGGTCATAGTAACCACTTTGCACAATCCTGCAACCAGAAATTTCGAGCCGAACCGTGTTGATATGTGCAGATCCGCCGATGATGAGTTGCGTGCAGTGACACTCATAGGAAAACTCGCAAGAAATACGGTCGAGCCGATGTGACAGAGAAAGGGGCATAGACTCGCGAGTAACTGCGGCGCGTCGATTCCCGCCACGTCGAGGGTGCGAGCGTTTGCAGCTCTTTCCCACGCGTTCACACAGGGAGGATTCCATGGCCGATGCAAAACCCGACTACACCGCGAACGTCGCGACCTATGCGGGAGCCGTCAATGCCGCTGCCGTCGGCGGCATCGTGAAACATCTGGGGATCGCGCTGCGCAATAAGGACTCGGCGTTGGTCTCGGGGTCAGATCCGGCCGAACTCGCGCGCGTTCGCGACGGTTTCATGAAGAAGAAGCTGGCGCTGACGCAGTCGGACGCAGAACTGGACGCCGCGCTGCAAGAGGTGATGACGAAGATGGCCGGCGAACGCAACAAGAGCCGTGTCACGGTCTGTTATCTGATCGCCGAGAAGTTCGGCAAGCTCGGACTCTTCGGAGGCTGAGTTCCTGGGATTGCCGGGCCCTCAGTTCGTGTCCGTGTTCTCCGTGTTCGTGCTTTTCTCGAGAGCCAGAAGCCTGAGACCAAGAGCTCAACACGGAGGACACGGAGTTCACACGGAGGACACGGTCTCAATCATTCGACGGAGAATTACCGTTGCGCCCCAGGTGCGCGATTGGTGCTCTGTCTGAACCGCGCGATCACCACACCAGCCCGCCCGTTCTGACCCTCCCGGCCTTCCTGACCTTCCCGACTTTTCCGACTTTCTGATTAGACTGGGGAACCGATGGGTAAATCCAGACTCGAAGCGTTCAGCGACGGCGTGTTCGCCATCATCATCACGATCATGGTGCTCGAGATGAAAGTGCCGCACGGCGACACCGTTGAGGCACTGCGACCTTTGTGGGCCGTGTTTCTCAGCTACCTTCTGAGCTTCACCTACATCGGCATCTACTGGAACAACCATCACCATCTGCTGCACACCGTCGAACGCGTCACGGCCGGAGTGCTGTGGGCAAATCTGTACCTGCTGTTCTGTCTCTCGCTCGTGCCGTTTGTCACCGGCTGGATGGGTGAGAACGATTTCGCCGCGCAGCCGACCGCCATTTACGGCGTTGCGCTGCTGATGGCGGCTGGAGCCTACACCGTGTTGACGCGCGTCATCATCGCGTCCCAGGGTCCCGATTCCCTGCTCAAGCGGGCGATTGCCCACGACTGGAAGGGGAACGTGTCGCTCGTCATGTACGTCGTGGGGGTCGTGACCGCCGTGTGGATGCCGGCTGTAGCCGGATTGCTCTACACCGCGGTCGCCGTCATCTGGCTCGTGCCCGATCGCCGCATCGAGCGTGTCCTCTCGACACACCGCCGGTAATACTTACGCGGTTCAGCCACCGTGTAACCACGCAGCGTCATTTGTGCTCGGTTCACGGTTCACGACAGCGAGTGCACCCTACTCGGTTCCTCCGCGTAAAAGGCACTCGATCGCGCCGATGAGTCTCCGGGCGCGACTTCTGCCTTCGGCGACAGACTGCACCACAACCCCGTAACTGCGGTGCGAGATCCGTCGATGTGTGTGCCCTCCTCGTGAGGGCATTGCACACGATGTCCGCTCATTCCACGCGGCACGTCAATTGCCCCTCCTTGCTGCAGCGTCGACCACGCGCGTCGCGTATCACCGCGACGCCATTCAGTACTGCAAAGCAAGGAGCGCTCATGATTCGATCCACTGTGTGTATGGTTCTGTGCGGGCTCGCCCTGGCGACCAGCGCCGCCGCTCAACAGACCATTGGCGGGTGCACCGTGCTACCGCCCGAGAACATCTGGAACACACCGGTCGACACGCTGCCTGTTCGAGCGGACTCCGCCACTCTGGTCAACACCATCGGCGCGGGCCGAGGGTTCCATGCCGACTTCGGATCAGGGCAATGGGATGGTGGTGACATGGGCATTGCCTTCGTCAAGGTTCCCGGCTCACAGACCAAGTACCCAGTCACGTTCTTGTATGCGCCCGAGAGCGATCCAGGGCCGTACGCCGTTCCGCTCAACGCGCCCATCGAAGGCGGCAGCGGTGCAACCGGCGACAGGCACGCCATTGCGATCGACACGACGAACTGCATCCTGTACGAGTTGTATTACGCGTTTCCCGAGGCGAACGGCTGGAACGCCGGATCGGGAGCCATCTTCGACCTCAAATCCAATGCGCTGCGTCCGGCTGGATGGACATCGGGTGATGCCGCCGGCCTGCCGATCGTTCCAGGTCTCATCACCTACGACGAAGTGGCTTCAGGTGAAATCAAGCACGCCATCCGATTTACGGTGCCGCAGACCCGCAACGCGTATGTCTGGCCGGCGCGTCACATCGCGTCATCGCTCACAGGCGCGCAGTATCCGCGCATGGGCGAGCGCTTTCGCTTGAAGGCCAGCTTCGACGTCAGTTCGTATCCCGCTGAGGTCCAGGTGATTCTGCGTGCCATGAAGAAGTACGGGATCCTCCTCGCCGACAACGGATCGGCGTGGTACATCTCGGGCGCGCCAGACGAGCGCTGGAACAACGACAACCTTCATACGTTCGGTTCTCTGCTCGGCAGCAACTTCGAAGCGATCGATGCCACTGGGCTGATGGTCGATCCCAACTCTGGTGCCACCAAGCAGACGACGAACGCCGTCACGGTCGCGGTGAATCCGTCGACCGCGACGGTTCGTATCGGACACGCGAAGAGCTTTGTCGCGACGGTCACCGGCGCCTCCTCCACGGGTGTTACGTGGAGCGTGAACGGCATCAATGGCGGCAACACCGCGATTGGCACCATCGACGCGTCGGGTCAGTACATCCCGCCGACGGCCGTACCGTCGCCGGCCACCGTGACGCTTCGCGCGACGAGCACGGCATCGCCGACCACGAGCGGGACGGCGTCGGTCACCATCATCCCGAAGCCGAGCATCACATCGATCAGTCCGAACACGTTCAAGACGGGCAGCTTCAGCATCACCGTCACAGGAGCTGCCTTTGTCTCCGGCTCCGTCGTGACCTTCGATGGCGCGGCGCTGCCGACGACGTTCGTGTCGGCGACGAGCTTGACCGCGACCGGCAATGCGCCGACCGCGAAGACCGTACCCGTCGTCGTACAGACACCTGATGGCGACAGCTCGAACACCGCGTCCGTGACGGTCACCGCCGTGACCCAAACTCAAGTCAGCGTCGCGGTCTCTCCAACGAGCGCGTCGGTCAGGGTGAGGGCGTCGAGGCAGTTCGTGGCAACGGTGCAAGGGGCGACAAACACGGCCGTCACCTGGAAGGTGAATAACATCGCGGGTGGCAATGGCACCATCGGTCGCATTTCGCAAAATGGTACCTACACGGCGCCGAACCAGGTGCCGCAGTCGGGGACGGTCACGATCACGGCCACGGCCGTGGCGGACTCGACGAAGAGCGCGACTGCGAATGTGACGATTACGCGTCGCTGAGCACGAACGACCAAAACCAAGCACCAAGGACCGGTCCTAGATCTGAGGGCCAGGTCCTTGGTCCCGCGACGGCTCGTGACCGAGTGCACCCACCGACGCGGTCATCACAGCCGCAATGCCCAGCCACTGCAGGGGCGAGATACGCTCCTGCAGCAGCACCAGACCAGCCAGCGCCGCCAGTGCCGGCTCGAGACTCATGAGTGTCCCGTACAGCCCAGCGGTCAGCCTGCGTAGCGCCGTCATCTCGAGCGAGTAGGGAAGTGCGCTCGAGAGAATCGCGATGGCTACCCCTCGCGGCAAGATCTCTTTCGAGAGCAACGCACCGCCCGCCTGCCACACACCAATAGGAGCGATCACGATCGCGGCGATGAGCAAGCCCCATGACGCCGCGGTCGAGCCGTGTGCTCGTCCTGCTTTCTGTCCGTAGATGATGTACAGCGCCCAACAGGCGCCAGCCGCCAGTGCCCAACCTACACCGGCCGGGTCGAGCCGCGCTCCGGCTGTGCGGAGCGGAACGAGACAGAGAAGTCCTGCTACGGCGAACGCCAGCCACACAAGGTCCACGCGGCGTCGAGAACCTGCGAGGGCGACCGCCAGCGGACCGGTGAACTCGAGGCCGACCGCAATACCCAGGGGAATTGTCTTCAGCGCGAGGTAGAACACGAAGTTCATCGTGCCCAACGCGATGCCGTACGCGAGGATGACTGGCACCGCACTGCGCGATGGCAGCGCGCGCCAGGGACGCTGCACCGCGCAGAGGATAAGCGCCGAAATTGCGAGGCGCAGCGTCGTCGTACCGGGCGAACCGATGAGCGGAATCAAGCTCTTGGCGATAGACGCGCCCGCTTGAAACGACAGCATGGCGATCAGCACGCGGACGATCGCCCCGAACGAAGACGTGGATGTCATGCGTGAGTGTGTTTGTATTGTGACCGCTCACGCCCGTCCCTGCTGTGCCCGGGCGCAGCGCCGTTGGGATGCTCGACCGACTCGCCCTCATATGCCTGAAATGAGGGATGTGACAGCACAAGGAAAGAGACGAAAAGCGTCGTCTGCCGCGTGTATACTCTCGCGTCACTTCCAAATCCGGAATTGGCCCGAGGAGAGCGTTACATGAAGATGCGCGTATTGATCGGACTGGCAATTTCGCTGAGCGTTGCCGCGTGTTCCCCACAGCCGGCCGCACAGTCTGGCGAAGGGTCCGCTGCAGCCGAACAGAAGGAAGCGCCCCGCCCAGCCCCACCTGCGGGTGGCGGCCTCGCCGGCTCGCCCGAACAGCAGGCGAAGCAGGCCGAGCTCGAAAAGAACACGCCGCAGCTGAAGATCACCGAGGAAGTGCTTCGGCTGGTGGTGCCAGGCCAGACGATCGGCGAAGCCGTCGGCGTCGCCAAGAACTCACAGGGACACCTGTTCGTTTTCAGCCGTACCGGCAAGACCGCAACGGTCAAGGGTAGCGCGGCCTCGATGCTCTTCGAGTTCGACCAGAACCTGAAGTTCGTCAAGGAGTGGGGGCCGAACAACTACGCGTCGGCCTTCGCGCACACGGTGCGTATCGACAAGGACGATAACGTCTGGATGACGGACGAAGGCGCGAACATGATCGTCAAGTTCCGCCCTGACGCCACCGTCGCCCTGACGCTCGGCCGCAAGGAAGAGCCGCTCGACTGGCTCGAGCGCTTTGTCGAAGAGGGCGACCACCTCGAGGCGACGGCGCCGGCGCGTCCCTGGGTGTTCAACCGTCCGACCGACGTGACATGGGATCCGCAGGGCAACATCTACGTGTCCGACGGTTACAACAACTCGCGCCTGGCCAAGTTCGACAACAAGGGCAACTGGGCGAAGGCAATCGGCGAGCGTGGCAGCGCGCCCGACCAGTTCAACACGCCGCACGGCATCACGGCGGACGCCGCGGGTCTCGTCTACGTGGCCGACCGTGGCAATCGCCGCATTCAGGTCTATAACGCGGACCTGCAGCGTCAGCGCATCATCGAAGGCATGGGCGCACCGTGGTCAGCCTGCATCTCGCCGGGCGCCACGCAGCACCTGTTCACGGGTGACGGCAACGGCAAGATCTACAAGTTCGATCTCGACGGCAAGTTGCTTGGCTGGGCGCAGACCTCGCAGAACCACGGTCAGAACGGCTGCCTTGTGCACGAACTCCACTGCGAGTCGGACACGGTTCTTTACAAGGGCGACTGCTCGACCTGGCAGGTCGAGAAGATCACGATTCAGTAGTGCAGGCGGGGCGGGCAGGGCAGACGGGGCGCATCCGCCCTTCACGCCCTCCTGCCCCTTCCGGCCCGTTTGCCCCCCTCAATCCCCGCACGTCATGCCTGCCCAGCTCTCCCTCGTCACCTCTTGGTCTTGATCACAGCGAACGCGACGATGATGCCGGCGATGAGCAGGCACTGACGTTCCGTGGCGGCATTGAGCGGGTCTTCTGCAACTTTCAACGCGAGACGAGTCCTGGTCATGGCGTCCCTGTTGAACATCTCATCGTAGCGACGCACCATGTCGTCTCTGATCTCAACTGCGTGCACGTCGTCACTCAAACCGAATCCCAATTGGGGCGGGAGAACCGGTAGGTTGTTGCCCGGGTCGACCGACCAGTTCAGCGCCTTGACGACGAGGCTGCGGTCCTTGTCCGGCGGCCACGCGGCGACTATCAGCAACGCGGTCAGCAGGAGTATCCACGAGCCTCTTCGCGTTATGGTCAAGCGCGGCCTCTATCGGTCGTAGTTGATGTGTGCCCGTCGCCGTCCAGCGCGCCAGTCACGACAATTCGTCGCCCGCGAACGATGTCGCCATCGCAAAACAACATTAGCGTCTCGCCGGCAGTCTAACGGGCTTCCGCATGATCATCACACGACTCTCGAGTGACGCCTCATGATCGGAACGATGCGGCAATGTTGTGCCACGCATCGGGCAAATGCCGCAGCCATTCGCGAAGCTCTGGGCTGTAGTGATAGGCCGTCCACACGATGGCAAGGCTGAGGATCGTCGACATCACTCCGTCGAGCGCTTGATATCGTCCGTGATCGAGTCCGCCCAGCCGGTAGTACGAGGCGTGACGCCAGAACCGCAGCGGCGCAACGACCGCTTGGTACAGAAGGAACAGGACGAGCAGTCCTATCCACAGTGGGACCCCGTCGGGCATCGACCAGTGGTAGAGGCCTCTCGTCTGTGCCAAGGACAGGGCGGCGAACAGCATGAACCAGAAGGCGCCGACGCTGATGATCGTGAACAGCGGCGTCATGAAGCCCATGGCGATTTGCGAGCCGTAGGGTCCCGAGGGCGGCGGCCAGGTGTACGAACGCCGGATTCGACGTGCGATGCGACGCTCCAATCGCCGATGCTGCTTCCACTCCTGACGCGACTCCTTCCAGTCGTGGTCACCGAGGCGCTCGAAGTTGCGCTTGGCTTCGTCGATGAGCTGTTGAGCGTTGAACGGAATGCCGCGTGCGGCCGCGCGCTCCTCCGAGGTGTCGGCGGCGGGAATGATGAACATCGCCGCGAGATACGCGAGCACCGTGAACGGTGTGTGCAGGAAGACCACTTCGAGCAGACCGAGCAGTGTCACGCCGATTCGAACCAGCGTCACGTCCGTGTCGAAGAACGTCGCGATGCCGCTGCAGACGCCTCCGATGAACCCAGTGTCCAGCATGAGATACAGGCGCTTGGTGGCGCCTGCCCCGGAGGGCTCGCTCCGCCCGCTCGCCGCGCGACCACCGGTCGCAGCGGAGCCATGGCTCGCGCCCGTCGGATCGCCCGGTGCTGCGCTCGACGTGCCAGCGGCTCCCGTGTCGTCGTGCACGGGACCCATCTCTTCGAGAATCGTCGTCATGTCACCCGCCGTGACGACGTTCTTGCCGGGACCAAGATAGCGCGCGAACTTGTCGGCGATTGCCTGCTCCAGATCGCCGACGATTTCAAGGCGGTCCGGGTTGTCGCGCAACTGCGCCTCTGCGCGTGCCAGATAGGCGCTGAGTGCTGCGTGCGCACTCTCTTCGAGGTGATACGCGATGCCGTTCAGATTGACGATGACGACTTTCTGCATGGTGGTTATCGTCCCAGCTGCGCGATCGTGACGTTGATCGCCTTCCAGTAGTCGGAGAGTTCCTTCAGGTGCGCCGTACCTTTGGTCGTCAGCAGGTAGTACTTGCGCGGCGGACCCGCCTCGGATTCCTGCCACTCGTAGTCGACGAGGCCCTCGCGTCGCAGCTTGCTCAGGAGCGGATAGAGCGTGCCTTCCTGCGTAGTGAATTCCGTGTCGCGCAGGCGTTCGAGCATCTCGGCCACGTAGACCTTGTCGTTCGAGACGATGCGGAGGATCAGGAACTCGAGGAGTCCCTTGCGGATGGCGGCGAACTTTTCGTTGGCTGGTGCGGTGTTCAAGAAGCTACCTTGTTTAAACAAGGTAGCATGTCTTGGGAAGGTCGTCAAGCACTCGCGTCCGCGCGTTCGGACCAGGACGCGCGGCGTTCTCGGCGCTAGGCTCTAGGCTCTGGGCTCTGGGCGTGGAGCTGACGCCCCCACTGGAAATTCGTCTTCAGTGTCGCGCTGCCAGTTTTCGTTCCCGCCTGCCCAGCCAGCCTTGCCCGCCCGGCCTGCCCCGTGAACGTCCTATAATTGCCCGCTCGATTCGACATCATCTTTACGGGAGAGTCTGAACATGAAGCACTCGAGATACTGGTGGCCTCTGGCTGCCGTCGCCGTCGCGAGCCTCGCGCTGGCCACAGCGCACACGCAGGCACAGGCGCCATCCACACCAAACGCCAAGAATGACCTGCCCAATCCGTTTCGCACGGTCGAAGGCTGGGCCAAGCTGCCTGAAGGCCGCACCTGGGGCTCGACGAGCTCCGTCGATATCGACAAGGACGGCGTGAGCGTGTGGGTGGGCGAACGCTGCGGCACGAACTCGTGCCTCACGTCGACGCTCGATCCGGTGTTGAAGTTCGACTCGACCGGCAAACTCGTGAAGAGCTTTGGCGCAGGTCTGGTGATCTTCCCGCACGGCATCACGGTTGATCGCGACGGCAACATCTGGATCGTCGACGGCCAGGACAACGCACCGCGGCCCGCGCGCGGCGCGGCACCGGCGCCGGGCGCGACGCCCGCACCGCTCCCGATGGGACCGCCGGCCGGAGGAACCAAGGGACACCAGGTGATCAAGTTCAGTCCCGACGGCAAGGTGCTGCTCACGATCGGCAAACCCGGTGGGGCCGCGGCCCCCGACTACTTCTTCCAGCCAAACGATGTGTTCGTGGCACCAAACGGCGATGTGTTCATCGGCGAGGGTCACGGCGGCGGCAACTCGCGCATGTTCAAGTTCGACAAGACGGGCAAGCTGCTGACCACGTGGGGCAAGCTCGGATCGGGCCCCGGCGAGTTCAGCCAGCCGCATGCGCTCGCCATGGATTCGCAGGGACGTCTCTTCGTCGCCGACCGCTCGAACAACCGGGTGCAGGTGTTCGATCAGAGCGGGAAGTACCTGGCCGAGACGAAGGCCTTCGGCCGTCCGAGCGGCGTGTTCATCGACAAGAACGACAATCTCTATGTGGCCGATTCCGAGTCGCAGTCTCGTGACGCAAACGTGTACGGGTACAACCCCGGCGTCAAGCGGGGCATCCGTTTCGGCAGTGCGAAGACGCTGACCGCGACTGGCTACATTCCCGATCCATCAGAAGGCGCTGGCGGGACCACGGCAGCCGAAGGTGTGGCAGCCGACTCGAACGGCGTGGTGTACGGCGCGGAAGTTGGCCCGCGCGCGCTGAAGCGGTACGTCAAGTAGCAGGAGGCATGTGTGATGAACGTGCGTAAGAGCAATCTGGTCCTGGCGCTCGCCGCGGTTGCGGCCCTGGCGTCGACCACCACCGGCATGTTCGCCGAGGGCCCGGCGCCTATTCCGCCGGTCAACGACGTGGCGAACCCGTACAACATGATCAACGACTACTTCAAGCTCCCCGAAGGGCGGAAGTGGGGTTCGACCAGCACGATCGACATCGACAAGGACGGCAAGTCGATCTGGGTGGCAGAACGTTGCGGCGGCAATAGCTGCTTCGACGCGGCAACCGGCCAGATCATGAATATCGCCACCGTCATGAAGTTCGACGAGACAGGCAAGCTGGTGACGTCGTTCGGCAACGGGCTGCTGATTTTTCCGCACGGCATGCACGTCGACCGTGACGGCAACGTCTGGGTGACCGATGGGCAGGACAACGCTCCGCGTCCTGCGCGTGGCGCAGGCCCAGGTGCGGGAGCCCCCGGTGCAGGTGCGCCCGCCGCAGCGCCTGCGGCGCCGCAGCCGCAGCGTGCGAACGCGGCAGCGACCAAGGGTCACCAGGTGTGGAAGTTCTCGGCCGACGGCAAGGTGTTGCTCACGCTTGGGAAGCCGGGCGGCGGCAACGAGCCCGACTACTTCTTCGCGCCGAACGACGTGATCACGTCGCCCGATGGACGCTTCATCTTCGTCTCTGAAGGTCACAGCAGCGTGCCCGGGCAGAACTCGCGCGTGCTGAAGTTCGACAGCACCGGCAAGTTCATCAAGAGCTGGGGCAAGTGGGGCAACGGCGACGGCGAGTTCGATCAGCCGCACGCCCTGGCGTTCGACTCGAAGGGGCTGCTCTACGTCGGCGATCGGAACAACAACCGGGTGCAGGTGTTCGATCAGGACGGCAACTTCAAGGAGAAGTTCTACCAGTTCGGTCGCCCGAGCGGCATCTACATCGACAAGAACGACAACTTGTATGTCGCCGACTCCGAATCCGGTTCGGTCTCCCAGAACCACCAGGACTGGAAGCGCGGCATTCGGATCGGCAGCCTCAAGGACAAGGACAAGAAGGTCACGGCCTTCATTCCTGATCCCGAGACGCGCATTCGTCCGGCCTTCACGGGCACCAGTGCCGCCGAAGGCGTCGTGGTGGACGCGAAGGGCAACGTGTTTGGCGCCGAGGTCGGACCACGGCGCGTCAGCAAATACGTCAAGAAATAGCGAGACTCGCCTGGGAGCGATGGGCGGACTGCGAAGTATTCCGCTCGCCTGAGGAGAATTCCGAGGGCGGGCGGAGTGTTTCAACAACTTACCGGCACTTTTCGCCGGCATGCGCCTTGCTGAATGTCTGGGACAGAACGTGGAATTCACACGGTCGGGAAAGCGCTCCTCCTAGGCGCACCAGGCACCCGACAGTCGTGGTTTCCACGTTTTCTTGCGTACGTCCCGCCTGCCTCGCCCGCCCGGCCCGCCTAGCCTGCCCACTGTCACCGGTAATTCCCAAACTGCAGCGAGACGCCGAAGTCGTGGTCGCGCAGTGCGCGCATGGCGTCCTGTAGATCGTCCTTCGACCCGGAGGTGACCCTCACTTGATCACCCTGGATGGAGGCCTGCACCTTCTTGAGCTTCTGCTCCTTCAGGTACTTGACGATCTCCTTGGCGGCCTCGATCGGAATGCCTTCCTGGATCTTGATGACGCGCTTCACCGTGCCGCCCGCCGCAGATTCCGACGTCCCAACTTCGAAGTTCTTGACCGGGACGTTGCGGCGAACCAGACGCGTCTGCACCATTTCCCACAACGCGTTCATCTTCATCTCATCGTCGGCGACGAGCGTGAGTGTCTTCTCGCCGGCATTCAGATCGATGTCGGCCTTCGCGCCCTTGAAGTCGTAGCGCTGACCGACCTCCTTGCGTGCCTGATTGAGGGCGTTGTCCACTTCCTGAAAGTCGATTGGAGAGGTGATGTCGAACGAAGATTGTGCGGCCATAGAGCCATCATTCTACGGAATTTCGGCCTGCAGATAGCAGGACACCACGCGTGGCCCGCATAGAATGAGCCCGTGAGCGACGATCGTCCGAGAATCGGCATCTCCGCCTGCTTGCTCGGTCAACCGGTTCGTTTCGACGCTGGTCACAAGCGCGATCCTTTCCTGACCGAGACCTTCGGCCCGCACGTGGAATGGGTGCCAGTCTGTCCTGAGGTGGAAGCCGGGTTCGGCACCCCGCGGGAATCGATGCGGCTGGTACTGACCGAGGCGCAGGTTCGCGAACGCGGCGAGCGGTTCGCTCCCTCGAAGCTCGCGGTCGTCCTGAACAAGCAGAGAACCGACGTCACGGAACGACTCGCGGCGTACTCCAGCCGCAGAGCCGCACAACTCGCCAACGCGGACTTGAGCGGGTACGTTCTCAAGAAAGATTCTCCGAGCTGCGGGATGGAGCGTGTGAAGGTCTACACACCAGGCGGACTCGCAGAGCGCGCGGGTCGCGGGCTGTTCGCCGAGGCCCTCATGGCGCGTCTACCCGACTTGCCCGTTGAAGAGGAGGGCCGGCTCGGCGATCCGCGGCTTCGCGAAAACTTCGTCGAACGTGTGTTTGCGTACCGGAGACTGCGTGGTCTGTTCGCGGCTCGTTGGACCGTCGGCGACGTCGTGGGTTTTCACACCGCGCACAAGCTGACGCTGATGGCGCACTCGCCGCAAGCCTATCGCCAGCTTGGCCAGTTGGTGGCCGCAGCCAAGTCTCACCCGAGAACCGAATTCGCCACGGCCTATCAGTCGCGCTTCATGAAGGCCCTCGCGATCGTTGCGACGCCCAAGCGTCACGCGAACGTGCTTCAACACATGCTGGGGTACTTCTCGGACGCCCTCGACGCTGACGCACGCGCGGAACTGCTGTCCGTGATCGACGAGCATCGCCTCGGATTTGTCCCGCTCATCGTTCCCATGACCCTCATTCGTCATTACGTGCGGCGCCTCGACGTGGCCTATCTGACCGGACAGACTTACCTCGCACCTCACCCAAGAGAACTGAGCCTTCGCAACCACGTATGACGGATCGATTCGCACAGACATCGGTCGTGAAGGTCCGCGGCAACGAACGCTCGGTCATGTCTGACGCAGTCGCCGCCGAGGTTCCGCTCGAGCTGCGCCTGGAAGGCAAGCCGTTTGCCGTCATCATGCGAACGCCTGGCGATGACCGCGCCCTGGCCGTTGGCTTCCTGCTCTCGGAACGGATCATTCGGCATCAGGATGACGTCGCCCTCATCGAGCACTGCGCCGACCCTGTGGTCGCACAAGACGATGAGCGCAGGAATGTTGTGAGCGTGACGCTCGAACCCGAGGCTGCGGCGCGAGCGACTGTGCTGCTGGCGGGTCGCCGCAATGTCATGTCCACGTCGGCCTGCGGTGTGTGCGGCCGCTCAACGCTGGCGTCCATGCAGCTTGATCTCTCGCGGATCGACGGACACGCGCACATGTCTTCCTCGGTGCTGGCAGAACTACCAACCCGACTGCGCGACCGGCAGCCTCTCTTCGCATCCACGGGCGGTCTTCATGCAGCAGGCGTCTTCGACCTGGTTGGTGAACCGCTCGTCGTCGCCGAAGATGTAGGGCGCCACAATGCGGTCGACAAGGTGGTGGGGGCGTGTGTGCTGCGCGACGAGTTGCCGCTTGCTTCGTCGGTGCTGTGCGTCAGCGGACGCACATCGTTTGAAATCGTCCAGAAGGCCTGGTGTGCTGGTATTCCGATTGTTGCGTCGGTCTCGGCACCCTCCAGCTTCGCCGTGTCACTCGCAACCGAAGCAGGCATCACGCTGGTCGGCTTTGTGCGCGACGGCGGACTGAACATCTACTCCGGCGCTTCCCGGATCGAATAGACGGAACGAGCTATGGCGCTGCCCTTCGGACTCGATCAACAGAAACCGCGGCACTTCAGCTCGATGGCGCGCATCGCGTGGGAGAACCGCGACCAGTTGCCGTTCGCCTGGCGCATCTTGAAGGACGGTGTCTGCGACGGCTGCGCCCTGGGGACGACAGGCATCAAGGACTGGACGCTGCCTGGTGTTCACCTCTGCATGGTGCGGTTGGAGTTGCTGCGCTTGAACACCGCGCCGGCGCTCGAACCACGCGTGCTGTCCGATGTTGCCAGTCTGAGAGAGCGCACTTCGCGAGAACTTCGCGAACTCGGCCGGTTGCCCGTGCCACTGCTCCGGCGCCGGGGAGAGCCGGGCTTCTTGCCTGCGACGTGGGACGAAGCGCTCGATCGCATAGCCGAGGAGCTACGAACGGTCGATCCGCAACGAGCGGCGTTCTACCTGACCTCGCGCGGCATCACCAACGAGGTCTACTACGCCGCGCAGAAGGCGGCGCGCTTCCTGGGCAGCCCGCACATCGACAACTCAGCGCGTCTGTGTCACGCGGCATCGACCGTGGCGATGAAAGCTGCCCTCGGATACGGCGCGTCCACCTGCAGT
>JBEBGB010000167.1:0-9437 GCA_040081675.1 Vicinamibacterales bacterium | reverse complement strand
TGACCGAGCTCGCTCGGGTCGAACACCAGCACACCCTCTCGCTTGCCGCCCACTTCGTACTGCTCGATGGTCGATTCCGGGAAGCCCTGATAACCCGTCGCACACAAGAAGTCGCGAAGCGTGGTTCCGGTCGAGGCGTTGTCGATGAGCGTCGCGCCCGCGTGAGCCTCGATGTCCTGCCGGTGGACCGTCCTGAAGTCGATGCTGAAGCGCGTGCGACCCGAGTCGTTCGGAATCGTTCCGTGCAGATGCTGAGCAGAGAACAGGATGGTCGAACCCGGCCGACCCACCAGTACTTCGCGATCGAGTTCAATCGCTTCCTGCAAGTGCGGATGCGGCCTCGGGTCGGAGTTGATGTACTGCGCCGCGCTCTTGCGCCCCTCGGCGTTCCACCGGTAGGCGTCGAAGTCGGCCGAGTTGTTCTTGACCGGCCTGTCGAAGTACTGCGGATGAAGCACGAGCGCGCAACGCTCGGTGATCTCCGAGATCGGCAGCCACCAGTTGATTTGCGACTGGGGGCAGGCGTACCAGATGTCGCGGTGCGACTTGTAGGCGTAGCCGACACCACTCGTCAGATACCCGTCGGATGAGACGATGCGAAGCTTCGGTACATCGAAGTAGGTCTCGCTGATGTCGCAGCCAAAGTCTTCGAGCACATCGGTGAGTAACTGCTTCGAGCGCGGATGATGGGTGAATCTCGTCTTGAGAGGCGCGATGATCTCGACAAACTTCTCGACCGACAATTCGAACTGCGCTTTCGCCGGATCGATCGGGTCGAAAGCCTCGGCAATCAACTGCCAGGCGTGCTCACAGAAGGTCTGCGTGCTCGCTCTCGGCGTGTGAAAGAGAATGTCACCGGCATACAGACGGCGGCGCCGCTCGTCGTCGGAGATACGCGGTTCAATCAAAGTAGCGCTCATTCAATACCTCTGCACTCGACGGCTCAGGTCTGGCCATCGCAGCGCGGCTTGGGAGTCTGTAGAAGTTCAGCCTGAGCCTTAGCAAGTTCCTCGCCTGCCAACGGCGGTTAGACGCGTCTCGATCCGGAACCTCATATGGCTGCAGTTACTTACCAACTCCTGCAGAGTGCCCGACTACCACACACTCGTGCCCGGGGCTGGTTAAGCTCATGCGGTCATCGCTCAGCCGTTCACCGTCGTCGAGCTGGCGCGAAGAAGTTCGTGAATTCGCCGAATAGAATCCGATTAGCCGCGGATACTCGAAACAAAATCCTGAACCTCATCGCAGTCGCTCTTCACTCGACAACGACCACGTCACCGGCGCGCAGACGAAGGCTCGCTGCGCGACCTTGCACGCCAGTCAGCGCCTGATAGGTCATGCGAATTCTTTGTGGAGGCGTCGAACCCTCTCTCAACACGAAGATCCGATCCTTGTGCGCAAATTCCTTGAGACCACCCGCCGCTGCGAGCGCCTGCGCGACGCCAGCACCTGGGTCGATGTTGTGCAGTCCCGGATCGAGCACTTCGCCGAGCACCGAGATACGCAGGGGCATCGGCTCTTCCACGGCCACGGTGACTTGCGGCGTCACGATCAGGTTCTTCAGCCGTTGCTCGAGATCGCGGGCGAGTGTGACCGGCGTCTTGCCGGCAGCCGGCACGTCGTTCAGAAACGGCAACGAAATCTGACCGTCGCTGCGCACCCGTGCGTGCGCCGACATCTTGTCCTGGTCCCAGACCTGGATGTTCAGCGCGTCACCAGGACCAATCACGTATTGCCCGAGTGGCGCGGCGGTTTCGGTTTCAGGGAGTGCATCCACCCACACGAACGGACCCCGCGTCGCAGAGGAGCATCCGGCAGCGACGAGCACCAGTGACGCAACAGCGCCACATGCCCAGCCGCGGAAGCTCCGCGTTCGAGGAGATGTCGCCAACGAACCACTCAGCGCTCGGCTCAGCACTCGGCTGAGCGGCGCCCACTTCTTACCCATGTTCCTGCACCTCGACGAGCAGTTCACTGCGCTGCTCGAAAATCGCAATTCTCTCTCAACGTACCCAGAGGCGCCTACGCACCTCGACAGCCGAACGTCGCCGCAATTGCGGCGGACCAACTTGCGTCGAACTGCACGGGCGATGTGTTCGAACTTCGTCGATAACTCAATCCTCAGAGGCTGTGCAACGGAAGCGAGTGACGTTAATCAGCGCGCATCCGATACTTCTAGTGCTCAGGTTGGTGGCCTTATTGCATGAGTTCGCTGTGCCATAATCCCGTGGACTCTCCGACGGGCTCTTATCTTTTCGGTCGTGCCCCAGGAACCATGTATCTAGATTTCTTCAACCTTCGCGAGTTGCCCTTCGAACTGACGCCAAATACCAAGTTCCTGTTCCATACTGCGCAAACACAGGAAGCTATCTGCACGCTCGAGTACGGGCTCTCGTCTGGCAAGTCGATCACGGTTCTCCTCGGCGAAGCGGGCACCGGCAAGACCACGCTTCTCCACGCCGCGCTGCAGTCCGAGCGGTGCAGAGACATCAGCTGCGTCTATCTGAACAACCCGACGCTGACGCGCGCCGAGTTCATCCAGATGCTGTCGCGGCGCTTCAACCTCTCATCAGCAGCGGAGGCCTCGAAGGCGATCCTCCTCGACGAGTTGACCACCGTCCTGCAGGAGCGCCTCGCACGAGGTCAGCGAACCGCCCTCGTCATCGACGAGGCGCAGAGCCTGAGCCACGAACTGCTCGAAGAAATTCGCCTTCTCGCCAATGCAGAAACCCAGACCGAGAAGATGCTGCCTGTGGTGCTCGCCGGACAGCCCGAGCTGAGCGATCGGCTGGATGAACCACGACTCAGGCAACTGAAGCAGCGCATTACGCTTCGCTGCACGGTTTCGCCCTACTCTCTCGAGGACACGGCCGCGTACATCGCGTGGAGAATCCGCACCGCTGGCGGGCAGTCCGAGGCGTTGTTCACGCGAGAAGCGGTGCTGGCCATTCACCGGCACGCCGCCGGCATCCCGCGAACAATCGGCGTCATCTGCGACAACGCGCTACTAACGGCCTATGGTCTTGGCCGCAAACCTGTCGATAGTGCCATCGTGGGTGAAGTCACACACGACCTCGACCTCGACGCCTTTCGCTCGAGGTACGCCGCGGCTCTCCACGACACCCAGCGCGTGCCTGACCTGATTGGCAAGGTTCCCGAGAGCTGGTGGTGAGGCGCGGGAGTGCATTGACCTGGCACAAAGGCTCGAGAACCAAGAACCGCGCGCTGCCCTCGATTCGAGAAGCGCGCTAGACCTCGTCGACCGGCTGTCACACACATCGTAACGAGAGAAACGGAGGGAACATGGGCCAGGTCAGTCAAGCCTTCAAGCGGAGTGGTGTCGTCCCGACGACGCCTCGCGAAGGCGACGCCAGCGCCAGTTCCGACTCGATCTTCAACGCATTCGCTCCGGAAGCAAGCGACCAGGCGGGCAGACCCGACGCGCCCAGGCTGGTCACCCGGCCAGTCGGACGCTCGGCCATCTTGACGGCAGTCCCGTCTTCAGCACCTTCGGCAACAAATGTCTTGCCGCCGTGGTCGTCGGCGAACGCGGGCGCGGCCACGCCGGCAGCCGCACCGACGACTGATGCGCCTGTTTCGACCGCGGCGCCGGACTCGGATTCGGACCGACTGATCGACCCGCAGCAGATCGGCAACTACCTGGGATTCATTGCTCGAGCGGTGGGTCGACGCTGGTTGTTGTCGGGCACCACTGCCCTGCTGATGTTGTCGGCAACCACCGCGGCGGCGTTGTTCTGGCCCAAGGCGTACAACGTCGATGCGAAGCTTCTCGTGCAGCGCAATGACGTGATGGCGTCCCTTGTGAACCCTGGCCGCACGATCGCGCGCGAAGCCGAGTCGCCAACGCGCGCGGCCGAAGAAGTGGTCCTGCAACACGAGAACCTTCTGGCCGTCATCAAGCAGACAGACCTTCTCAACGAGTGGGAGCGCACCCGCGTGCCGCTGCTCAAGACCAAGGACCGGATACTCGAGAACCTGCGCGGGCCCAAGACCGACGAAGACAAGCTCGACGCGATGGTCGGCCTGCTCCAGCAGCGCCTGAAGATTGCCGCGACGCCCGAAGGGTCGGTCACCTTCGACCTGCGTTGGCCAGACCCCAAGGTTGCGTACGAGATCGTCGACCACGCGATTCAGAACTTCCTGCAGTTCCGTCGAGTCAGCGAGACCTCGGCGATCACCGATTCGATCGCGATTCTCGATCAGTCGGTGAAAACGCTCGAAGCCCAGGTCACCCAGACGATCTCCGAACTGCCGAAGCGAAGAACTTCACAGGCTGTGCGGTCCGCTGACGCCGCGCCCGCGACGGCCGTCCCGGCCGCGCCGGTTGTGGCGGCTCCAGCTGGGCCACCCGCCGATGTTGTCAGACGCCTCGCGCGCATGAAGGCAGACCTCGACAGCCGGCGTCAGGACATCGTCAGGCTCGAGGAGGCTCATCGACTCCAGTTGTCGGACGCGCAATCGCGTCTGGCGGCCGCGAAGATGGTCTACGCGGAGAACTTCCCGACGGTCATCGCGCTCCGCCAGAGCGTTGCGCAGCTCTCGCGCGAATCACCGGAACTCACAGCTCTGCGCCGCGAGACACAAAGCCTCGAGTCGGACTACGAGACGCTGAGCGCCGCGATTCACCCAGACGATCCGACGGGCCTGTCTGCAGCGTCGCTGGCTACCGTTGCCACTCTGGCGCCAAGGGCGCGCATCGAGTCGACGCCTATTGAACTTGATCTCGCGTCGATCACGGGCGGTGACCTGAACGACCCCACGAGTCTCAGGCTGAAGGTCGAACTCGCCGAACTCGCAACCGTTCGCGAGCGGGCCAATGCCGCCCGCAATGAACTCTCTTCGTCACAAGCGGGCTTCAAGTACCAGTACACGGTCATCAGGCCCCCGCAAATTCCACGGGAACCGGCGAGCCCGAACGTGCCGCTGTTTCTGGTTGCTGGAGTTCTGGCGAGTGTGCTGCTGGCTGCAATGGCAGCCGTCGCTGCGGATCTCTCGAGCGGCCGGGTCCTGGAACCGTGGCAGGTCGAGCGTCAGCTCGGCGTACCCGTCGCTGTGACACTCCGGGAAAATACGGCCAAAGCCTGACCGGGCCGATTCTCTAACGTGGCTGCTACCAGATGACAAACACGGTCGACGCACCCGAGATGGAGCAATCTCAGACACGCGACGAAGTCGCGATTCCCGAGGGCGATTGGCAGCAACTCTGGTTCGTCCTTCAGGGCACGCCGTGGTCGGCGCTGGCGGTACTCCCGGCCGATGCTGGCATCGACGTACGCGGCGTGGCCGAAGCGCTCGTGGATATCGGCCAAAAGAGCGGAGCCGCAGACGTGACGCTGGTGAACGGCGTCGGTGCACGTTTCAACGAAGTGCAGTCGCTGGTCGACACAATCGAAGCAGCCAAGAGACGTGGCGTGCAAGTGGTCATCGCCTGTGAGCCCCTGGAGGACAGTCCCGCGATGCTCGCCCTGACTCGAGTCGCCACTGGCGCGCTGCTCGTTGTGCGGCTCGGACAGTCGCGGTTCTCGGCAGTGCGCAAGACAGTGGAAGCCGTCGGTCGCGATCGCGTCATTACCAGCGTGACATTGAAGCCGCGGAAATAAGTCCGTCGAGAAAGTCACGCCCAAAAGCGGGACCGCAGAACTAATAGCATTGCCGAGGTGACTTTCTCCACTCGACTGATTGCCCTTATTCAAGCAGGACCATTGAAATTGTTTGCGAATCTCGGCCTTGCGAGATCTCGCGATCCCGCATCGACATTGGCGCGATCTTGGCACTCATCAGTAGCACACGCGTGACACCTCTTACGGCCTTCATGAACATCCCCCGTCTACCGCGGACCGGGCCTGTTCCGACAGGAATAGTCCTCGCGGGTACGCATACGTGGGCGAATACGCAATTCGATGCACTTCTGCCGCGCCAGTTAGTTCCAGTCGCTCATCGTCCGTTGATCTCGTACGCACTCTCCTGGCTCGAGGAAGCCAACGTCGAGAACGTCGTCGTCTGCGGCAATCGCGGTGCGGGCCTCATTCAGCCGCTGCTCGAGAGTCATGTGGGCTTCGGCATGCGCCTGCTCTACCTCGAGGACCCAATGCCGCGAGGGGCGGCGGGATGTGTCCGCGATGCTGTCTCGGCAGATCGAGGTGACACCTTTGTCGTCACCGACGGTACGTCGATTCCCACGGTCGATCTCAACGACCTGCTCGCGTTCCACCGGGCATCAGGCGCCGCTGCCACCGTCGTCGTCCACGCTGAACCGTCGACGGACGGGAAGCTCGGACTTCGGCCGCCGACCGGTGTCTTCGTATTCGAACGACGTGCGCTCGCCAGCGTTCCTGCCCGCGGTTTCTACGACATCAAGGAGCACCTGATTCCTCGACTGCGTGCATCCGGTGAACGAGTTGTCATCTATGCCAGCGATCGATCGGCCCCGCGCGTCCTCGGAGCGTCGACCTACCTGGCCGTGAACGAGTGGGTTGTCGAGCGGTTGGTGTCGTCCAGATCGGCTCTCCCTACGTCGGTGCCTGCCCGACTCGCCTGGGACACGCCGATTGGCTATATCCGCATGGGAGACGCCCTGGTTCACTACGAAGCGTCGGTGGCGTCTGACGCCGTGATCACAGGGCCTGTTCTGATTGCGGCGGGTGCGCGCGTGCGCTCAGGCGCGGTCATCGTTGGGCCAAGCTCTGTTGGCCGCAATTCAACGGTCGAGAAGGGTGCGCTCGTCTCGCGGTCAGCCATCTGGCGGCGCTCGGTCGTTGGTGTCAACGCCACCGCAGACCGTACCGTGGTTGCTGACGATGCAGTGATCGAGCCAGGAAGCAGAGCCTTCCGCACAGTGATTCGCGGACACGTCAACACACGGCGGCAGTCGTGACCCTCATAGCTCGGGCGTCCGATTGGGATCCTTCGGGATCCTTTGTGCGGCTAGCCAATCAGCTGGGCCAAGGCCTATCCTCGCGATGAGAATCTGGCCTCTCGTCATCGACTCGCAGCCACGGTATCTCGAGGGATCCGCCCGACCCTCCCTGCTCAGCCTCCCGCTCGGCACGGCCACCGTGTACGAGCGCGTCCGCGACTGCATTGCGATGGTGACGCCGAGTGCGCCAACCATCCTCGCACCCGCGGGCGCTGGCCCTGAGTACGTGTCCCGGATCGCCGAGGTCTCCGCTAACGCGCGTGTCGTGCGGTCGACGGAGGAACTCGTCGAACTGCTGGCCGGGTACGAGATCTCAGACGTGCTGCTGGTCGTCGACCCGCGATGCCTGCCTGTGTCGGCGACCGAGTTGGGAACGCTCACGCAGCACTTCTCGGCGGAACAGCAGGTGGCGCACCACCTCGTCGCGTTCGAGAGCGCCGTGGCCGGCACCAAGGAACAGGTCAGCGTCGACAGCGACGGGCAGGTGCGCAGCATCCATCGCTTCTACGATCCCGTGACCTGGCCGTTCCTGGCCGGAGTGGCGGCCAGTCTGGTTCCGATATCGAGCGGGTTCATGCGCGAAGGTGAGTGCCCAGCGTCGCTCGCCGACCTTCGCGAGCGTCTCATGTCGCGCGGCGTCTCGAGCCGTGACCTTCCCATGACGGGAGGCGCATGGAACCTTGACAGTGAGCAGGGCCTGCTTGCGGCGAACGAGCTTCTGCTCGCCGACTTGCCAGACGCCACGAAGATGGTCGCCGTCGGCGCGGGCCAGCAGGTTCACGTGTCTGCCCGCCTGATCGGCCCCATCGCGGTTCATGCCAACGCGGTCATCGAGCGAAATGCCATCATCGTTGGCCCGGCACTCGTCGGACCTGGCGCTCACATCGGCGCCGGAGCACTGGTGGTCCACGCCATCATTGGTGCGGGAGTCGTCGTGCCGGCCGGCGCCACCGTTCGCGACCTCGCCTGGTTTGCTGATACCGATCAGGGGGCGTCAGAGGTCCCAAGGTCTCGCACGCAGACGTTTGAAGAGCGGCTCTCGCGCCTCACGTTCGACGTGCGCCGAGGCGAGATGCGGAGAAGTCGCGACTACGCCATCCGGCTGCAACTCAAAGCCAAGCGTCTGGCGGACGCCGTATTGGCGGCGGCGGGTCTGGTGGTCCTCTCCCCTCTGCTCGCGGCGGTGGCGGCCATCATCAGGCTCGACTCCAGCGGGTCGCCCCTCTACGGCGCCGAGCGCGAGGGCAAGGACGGACGCGCCTTCACGTGCTGGAAATTCAGGACAATGTTCGCCAATGCGCATGCGATTCAGCATGAGCTGAAGGAGACGCCGCTCGACGGCCCGCACTTCAAGATGGAGCGGGACCCGCGCGTCTCACGGATCGGCCGATTCATTCGCGCCACGAACATCGACGAACTACCGCAGCTGTACAACGTGCTGCGCGGCACCATGAGTCTGGTTGGCCCTCGTCCATCGCCATTTCGAGAGAACCAGATTTGCGTGCCGTGGCGTGAAGCGCGCTTGTCCGTTCGACCGGGGATGACTGGGCTCTGGCAGGTGTGTCGGCAGGACCGCGAGTCCGGCGATTTCCATCAGTGGATTGAGTACGACCTGCTCTATGTGCGGCACATCAGCTTCTTGCTCGACCTGAAGATTCTGATCGCAACCGTGTTGACGGCTGGCGGTCAGGTTCCAGTGCCCTCGTCGTGGATGATTCGCACGGAGACCGGCGGACGCCAGCTCACAGGTGATCGGCCGGTCGAAACGCCGGCACCGCCCAAGGCCGTTGCCGGCCGCATCACGCCGAGTGCACCTGGATTTGCTCCGCGCGTCGACAAGCAATCGGCTCGGTCGGCCTAGCGCTCTATACCAGCACGTCGTGGCGATGGCACCACCGGATGAGGGCGTAGATCGTCCACACTCTCGACCAGTAGAGCCCTGGCGCGCCCGACTGAAACGCCGACCACAACCCAGACACGACGTCAGCATTCAGTCCAACCGCGCGCACCATTGAGGTATCGCGCATCGTGCTGTCCATCGCGTCGCCGAGCGAGCGACGAATCCAGCGGTCGAACGGCATCACGAAGCCCTGCTTGGGACGCTCGAACAAGGCGGGGTCGAGTCCCTCGAGACCAATGCGGCGCAGCACCTGCTTGCGTCCCAACGGATCGAAGCGCTGGTGGTCGTCCATTCGGGTCACGGCATCGGACACGACGGCGTCCACAAGTGGCAGGCGCGTCTCGAGCGACACGGCCATGCTTGCGGCGTCGGTGTCGCGCAGCAGGCGTTCGCCGAGAAAGAGTCGCTGCTCGAGCACACTGACTGATGCGACGGCGGATCGCCCAGCCATCTCGGACTCGAGGTCGGCAGCCAGGTCACTCGTCAGGCCGTACGCCATGCCCGCGCCTGCCTCGGCGTTCAGCAGCAGCCGCTCCTGAAACTCTGGCAGAAACAGTCCGTACGCGTACTGATACGAGGCGAGCAGATCTTCCCCGCTCC
>JBEBGB010000806.1:0-2445 GCA_040081675.1 Vicinamibacterales bacterium | reverse complement strand
GCCGCATAGTCGGCCATGAGCGCGGGCGTGCGATGTGCTGACACGACACGACACTCGTGGGGTACACCAAACTGGGTCAACATCTCATCCGCCTGGCGCATCGTCTCCCAGTCGGACTGGCTGCCCATGATGACCCCGACCAGCGGGTGCGGCTCTGGCATCTCCGTATTTCATCATAGAATCGGCTGATGAAGCTCGCGGTCGCTGCCTGCCTTGCTGTTCTGTTGCCAGGGTCGCTGCTCGCGCAACCTGCCGCGCCGTTGCAACTTCCCTACACGCAGTTCACGCTGCCCAACGGATTGCACGTCATCCTGCACGAGGATCACAGCGTGCCCGTGGTGTCGGTGAACGTCTGGTATCACGTCGGGTCGGCGCGCGAGAAGCCTGGCCGTACCGGCTTCGCGCACCTCTTCGAACACCTCATGTTCATGGGCTCCGGACATGTGGAGCCTGGCGAATTCGACCAGGTGCTCGAGTCGGTCGGTGGCAACAACAACGGGTCGACAGAGAACGACCGCACCAACTACGTGATCGATGTGCCCTCGAACGCACTCGAACTCGCGCTGTTCCTCGAGTCGGATCGCATGGGGTACCTGCTCGACTCCATGACGCCGAAGACCGTCGACGCCCAGCGCGACGTGGTCAAGAACGAGCGGCGCCAGAGCGTCGAGAATCGACCCTACGGCATGGCCGACTCGGTCGTGTTGACCGAAATGCTCTATCCGGAGGGCCATCCCTATCACTGGCCGGTCATCGGCTACATGCCAGATCTCACAGCCGCCAGCTACGACGATGTGGTGGCATTTTTCAAGTCGTACTACTCACCAGGCAATGCGAGCCTGGTGGTGGCCGGCGACCTCGACACGGCCAAGGCTCGTGCTCTTGTCGAGAAGTGGTTCGGCGATGTGAAGGCCGGTGCGCCGGTCACACCGATGACGATACCCGGCGTGGCGCTGACCAGCGTGCAGAAGAAGACCATCACCGACCGCGTTCAGCTTCCTCGGCTCTACATCGGGTGGCTGACGCCAGCCTCTCTCGCACCGGGTGATGCCGCGCTCGACATGGTGGCCGACGTGCTCGCGGGTGGGAAGAACTCGCGGCTCTACAAGCGGCTGGTGTTCGACATGCAGATCGCGCAGAACGTGTCCGCGTTTCAAGTCTCGCAGGCGTTGTCGTCGCATTTCGTCATTCGAGCGACACCGCAGCCTGGACACACGGTGGACGAACTGCAGAAGGTGGTTGACGAAGAAATTGCCCGCCTGCAGACCGAGCCTCCGACCGACCACGAAGTGCAGCGAGCGATCAACCAGATCGAGGCATCGTTCTTCAGCCGTATGGAACGGGTCGGCGGGTTCGGCGGCAAGGCGGACCAGTTGAACCGGTACTACACGGACACCGGTAATCCCGACTGGTTCAATGAAGATCTCGCCCGCTATCGCGCGATCTCACCGACCGACGTACGAGCAGCCGCGCAGGCGTTCCTGCCCAAGGATCGCCGGGTTGAACTGACGGTGGTCCCGGAACCAGCAAAGCCTTAGAGCTGCTTGCAAAATGACCAAAGGCTCTACCACCGAGAACACAGAGCGGAACCGAGAACACGGAGAATCCGAGCCAAATGAGCCGTGTCGTCCGTTTGTCTCCGTGGCCTCCGTGGTAGTGCTTTAGTTTTGAAACGCACTCTTAGAACCTGAAATTGGCACGGTCACATATGCGTATGCGTCTGACACTGACAGCTCTTCTGCTCGCGGCTGGCGTTTCCCTGTCCGCGCAAGCACCGGACAGGTCCAAGCCTCCCGTTCCCGGGCCTGCACCGACGCTGACGCTGCCGCGCATCCAGAAGCAGCAGCTCTCCAACGGTCTCCCGGTCTGGCTGGTCGAGCAGCACGAAGTGCCGGTGGCGCAGGTGGACCTCGTCGTTCTGAGCGGCACGGCAGACGACCCGGCCGGCAAGTTCGGCGTCGCCAGCCTCACGGCATCGATGCTCATGGAAGGCGCGGGAACGAAGTCGTCGCTGGAACTTGCGGACGCCGTCGACTTCCTCGGTGCCGAACTCAACGCCGGAAGCACGAGCGATTTGTCGACGGTCCGACTGCACTCGCCTGTCGCTCGCCTGGCCGACGCACTGCCGCTCATGGCGGACGTCGCGCTGCGTCCGACCTTCGCCTCTGCCGATCTCGACCGTCTTCGTCAGCAGCGACTGACCTCGGTTGTGCAGTCGCGCGACGACCCGAACGCCATCTCCGCGCTCGCGTTCGCGCGCGTGTTGTACGGCACAGCTCACCGTTTCGGCACGGCGACCATCGGCACCGCGCAAACGCTACGCACGTTCACGCCCGAGGACCTGCGCGCGTACTACACATCGGCGTTTCGACCAGACAACGCGACCATCGTCGTCGTCGGCGACGTGACGACGGCCGCGATCATGCCGCTGCTCGAGAAGAGCTT
>JBEBGB010000805.1:0-2447 GCA_040081675.1 Vicinamibacterales bacterium | reverse complement strand
GTGTCCCGGGGTTCGTTTGCTGGCCATCGACAATCCTCCTGCGCAGAGGATCGGCCAACTTCAGCTCTCGCTCAAGACGGGGTTTGTCGAACGCTTACGATCAAACAACAATGCGGGCGACATTGGGCTTGATCCGGTTTGGTGGACGGTTTAGTTACGCACTTAGAAATGGACCTGAGCCACTATCCCTTTTTGATGTCGTCCTAGCCATGGAGAAATTGCGATGCCAGGAGACTGGGATCGCCGAGTGTAGACGGGTCTGGTTACCAGCGAGTCAATCGCAGCACCTATGCCAATTCCCGAGGGCACGAGAAGCATGCCGGCCATCCCCAAGCCCACGGGGTTGCTCGAATTCGACTGCGCAAGTAGCGCGGCCCAAATTCCGAATGCCACTCCGCCCCCAATGAGAGCGCCGTTCCAGGAGGAATCCACAATGTCGATCCTCCTGACGACATTCGTTGCCGGCCACTGGAGGTGTTCGGTAAATGCTCGTCTGTCTCCGGTCAGGCGACGTCCAAGATACGCGGCGGATAGGAAACATTAGCGGGGTGCCTGGAAGAGGCAGCGACGGCGTGTTGCGGGGATGCGTGCCGATGCCCAAGCTGTCACCGTGCGGTGCGCCAGCCCGGTGAAGCCACTGCAGGCGCTGCGGCGGAGGTATGCGGTGCTCGAGGAGGAGCACGCGTTCCTAAAAAACCTCATCCGGTTCACCTCCGCACGAAAACCGATGTCTTCGTGTTCATCGAAGAAGCACGGGGACGGTTGTCGTTCTGGGAAACCGAGGCGTTCCTCAAGCAGCGGCATGCCGATCTCGACTACACCGACGAAGACCTCGCTCGAGATCGCGGCGACACCATCGACCGGCACAGCGAAGGCGGTTCGTCAGACGCCATCAAGATGCAAGCGCCGTCGGTGAGTGCAAGCGGCCACTTGCGCGTCGCCGAGCAGACTTATCGACCGCCGCCGAGACCCAAGAACAACTCCAGTCCCTGGTCAACGCTAGCGAGTTCAGTCGGCGACACCTGTCCAAAAATCCTGCGGATGCGTCGTTTGTCGATCGAACGTAGGTGATCGACCAGTGCATACGATGCTTTCGTCAGGCCGCTGGAACCCGGCGCCAGCCCTGGGTAGAGCGCACCGTTCCCCGCCGTGCCGGTGACTGGAACCACGGCGATAAGCGGGAATCGTTGATCGGCGTTCACGATTGGATCGCTAACGGTGACACAGGGCCGAACGCCACGCTGCTCGTGACCGACTGTGGGATCGAGTTCCACAAGCACCACCGTGCCTCGGTCGAGGGTCACGCCGATTCCTTCGTCCACCCTTGGCCCTCGATCCAGCGAACGGGCGTTCCGGCGCTGGCATCAACGAGCGTCTCGTCCGCGGGTAGATCGGAAACCCAGTCGCTCATGTCCACGTCAATGAGCTCGGTCGTCTCGGGATGAGGATTCTGGACCGACTGCAGAAGGGCATCCCGGCGGCGCTGAGTTAACTCGTGCTCGACGGCCTCAGCGATAAACCGGCTTCGGTTCCGTTCGAGCTGGTCGATCCTCTCAACGAGATCGGCCGGCAGGGTGACGGTGACGCGCTCCATTGCAGGCATTGGTCTAGTATGACTAAAAGTATGATCATACTCAAGCGATCTCTAGAGCTTCCTACGCACTGTTCGAGCGCAATCGTCGCGGTCCGCAGCCGTGGGCATTTTTCGACTTCTGCGTCCCCGGCAAGCGCCACTCCTGGAGAGAGTTAACGGCCGCGTTTGGTCCATTGCCAGAGCCCGCGAAGTACTTTCAACAGCACGGTCGATATGCTTTTCGACACATCGAAGGACATACACATCGACTATGAACACGTGATCCTTGAGGGTAGGTGAGCTCTATTCGATTCGCAGCGCGATCGTATACGCCGGCAGCAGCGAAGTAGGTGACGAAGACTTCAACGCAGCTCGCGTGAACCGCACGCGCTCAAGTGAGAGATTTGGAAGCCCGCCCCGGCCTTGCCGATGGTGTCGAGCAGATCGATGAGGTCTCCAAGGGAGCGGCCCAGGCGGTCGAGACGCCAGACAGTCAGCACATCGCCAGGCGTGAGGGCTGCGAGGGCAGCGGTGAGTCCGGGTCGGGCAAGGGAGGCTCCAGGATTCTTCGGGCGATAAGGGGGACGTCTATGACCGAAGTGATGTATGACCGAAGTGATGCACCGGTCGACCTACTGGTGTAAGGTCGAGTTGGCGAGGAATTGCGTGCAGAAAACTGTACGGGCTGTTTTCTTGGTGATCGTCGCGACAACGTCGACTATCGGTCAAACAGCGGTCGATGGAGAGATTACCGGACGCATTGCTGACAGCGGGGCGGCTGCCTCGGTGGACACCCAAATCCAGCCATTAATCGACACCGCAAAACCCGCCATTAACTGACAGCGGCCGAGACGTTGACGCGCGCGAGGAACGC
>JBEBGB010000804.1:0-2449 GCA_040081675.1 Vicinamibacterales bacterium | reverse complement strand
GAGTCGGTCGGAACACAGTGGCGTTACGTTGACTACTCCGATGTCCGTATGATTCACGTCGACGATCTCGTCACCGCGCGCGTTGATCAACAGTCCCGCGAGAAGGTCTACGCCGTAGCGCTCCTGTCGAAGTCGAGGCGCTGGCAGTCGTTCGACTGGGAGGCGGAACAGGAGATTCGCTTTGTCTCGAAAGCCCAGAACGTAAACATGGTGATCGATGGCTCGATCTCTCGTGTCATATTGGGTTCAGCTCTTGACGACAGCGCAGTTCGGAGAGGGCAGGTGATCGCCGGGAGCATCCCGGTCGAGCACGGCGGAATGTATTGAACGGCCTGACTTGGCATGCAGCCGACTGTGGCTGCTGCTATCGCGAGCCGGTGCGGTTGATGCCCAGCGTTAGGGCTTACGATGCAGAGTGGAAACTGTCGTCTTTGCGAGCGAGACGTGGAGCTTCAGTTGAGCCACATCATTCCTGCGTTCAGCTATCGTTGGCTTCGACAGTCCTCCGGCAACGGACACATCCGGAGTACTCGAGAGCCAAACAGACGGGTCCAGGACGGGTTGAAGAGGTACTGGCTCTGTCCGACTTGCGAGGGACTGTTCAGCAAGGACGAAACCCTTTTCGCGAACAACCTTTTCCATCCATACCTGTCTGGTTCCCGAGAGGCCTTTTCGTATTCAGGCTGGTTGCTTCGCTTCTGCGTTTCGGTGTCTTGGCGCGTCTTGCGTTTCTATCGCGATGAGGGCCACCTTTCGTCGTGGGAACCTGAAGCGCAGCGGCGGGTGGACGCTGCGGAGCGTGCCTGGCGAGATGTGCTGCTCGGAGTTCGGCCGCATCCGGGCCAGCACACGCAACATCTGCTCCCACTAGACAGGATCGAATCGGCGACGGGCGACCTCGAGCCGAACATCAACCGATACCTAATGCGGGCGATCCACATAGACGTGTGTCGCGGATCGCGGTCAATCTTGACCTACGCAAAGATGGGCCGGTTCATCATCATCGGGTTTGTCCATGAACCAAGCCCTCAACAATGGAAGGGGACGAAGGTCCACGCGACGAGCGGAGTCGTTGAACCTAGACACTACATCGTTCCTTCAGCACTCGGCGGATACCTGAACGAGAAGGCCCGAGAGCTCCGTGAGTCCAAGAACGCTCTGTCGGACAGACAGCGAGAGCGCGTGGAGCAGTCATTTCGCACCGGAGCCGATCGTTTGGTTGGGAGCGATTCGTTTTTGGCCATCCAAGCTGACGTCGACTTGTTCGGTGAGCAGGCATTCAATACCGAGGTTGGCCAATCGAGCGATGAGTTCTGACAAGGCTTGCAGCTGACGGCGGGTGGCGGGATACTGAGCCGCCGCCCCTGAAGCCAGGCGTTCGGCAGACAGCAACACAAACGACGCGGGAGCCACTTGGCGCTCAAATGAATCGCCTCAAGCGACACCGGGCGTGCGGTGTAGGATTCAGCTATGAAGGTTGCAACCGGCAGAGTTGTAGAGGGAAAAATCGTTGTCGAGGGAGAGCCGTGGGCCGAAGGGTCGGTGGTCACGGTCGTCGCGAGAGACGATGAGGAGACCTTCGACGTGTCCCCGGAAGAGGAGCGGGCGCTCCTTGCGGCGATCGCTCAAGCCGATCGCGGTCAAGTGGTCTCGTGGGAAGCGTTGCGAGAACAGCTGCGCCGTTCTGCGTGAATCCTCCACTGCGAATCGACATAACCGACGACGCGGCGCTTCACGTCACGGCCGCCACCGAGTGGTGGTCCAAGAACCGGTCGGCCACGCCGGGAGCCGTGCTTGAAGATCTTGACCGAATGCTTGGCCTGCTGTGCGTACAGCCCGACTTGGGCACACGAACTCGCCGCACCAAGTTGCCAGGCGTCCGACGGGTGACACTATTGCGGATCCGGTATTACTTGTATTACCGAGTGACCAAGGATGGGCTGCAAGTTCTGGCGCTGTGGCACACCAGTCGCGGTCAGGGGCCGAGCATCTAGAATTTTCCGAACACGTCGTCGATTGTGAGGACCGTGATCGGGCCGAGGTTCAGGGCGCGGATCCCTGGCTCGATTGTCTTTCGATCGCCAACGATGACCACTGCCATCCGATCCGGTTGGATGTAGGTCTGTGCGACGCGCTGAGCGTCGGCTGGCGTCACGCCGTTCACGTTCGGCACGTAGCGAGAGAAGAAGTCGTCCGGCAGCTTGTAGACGAGCGCCTCCTCGAGACGACGAGACACGTCGCCTGTGGTCTCGAAGTCGCCCGGCAAGGCAAGCGAGACGTAGTTCTTACCGCGCGTCAGTTCCTCGGCGGGAATCGGCTGTCGGATGGCCGTCAGTTCGTTGAAGAACTCCTTCAGGGCCTCGGACGTCTTGTCGGTCTGAACACCCGCAAACGCCGTGAACGGACCGGACTCGATCCGCATGTCGAAGAACGACTGTGCGCCGTAGGT
>JBEBGB010000803.1:0-2451 GCA_040081675.1 Vicinamibacterales bacterium | reverse complement strand
ACCAGCCTTGCAGGCCTCCGTGGATGACCAGGCCGGCCAGGAAGAAACCGACAAGGAGCGGCGCCTTGAGCTCCATCCGGCTCTGGTAGGCCGCTGTCGATCGCATGAAACCCAGGAAGAAGAGGAAGCCACCGAGGAACAACGCAGGGTAGTGGGCGTTGGCGATTGTCCAGGCCATGAAGCCCAGGTGCGCGATGGTCAGCCAGGCCGGTACAGGGAGGAGCCCAGGACCGACCGTGTCTTCATCCGCCTGTTCGACATCCGGCGGGGACGGACGGTCGGCGAGCGCGTTCAACTCGCGCCGAAACAGCGCGAAGTACGCTGCGGTCGACGCCACGATGGCAAGCGCCGCACGCCATCCGAAGGTGGCCATCATGAAACTGGTGCCCCAGTCCCAGGGCCGCGACACCATCAAGACGGGCGGTGCCGCAAAGTGTGTCAGCGTGCCGCCGATGGACACGTTGACGAAGAGCAGTCCAAGGGTGGCGTATTTCAAGTTGGTGCCGGGCTGCAAGTCGAAGAATTGACGCGCGAGCAGCAGCGCACAGATAGTCATGGCGGCCGGTTCGGTGATGAGTGAGCCCAGAATCGGGCCAATCGTCAAAATGGTCACCCACCAGGCCGCCGGGCTGGCGCCGCCGATGTTCGCCAGCCTGCGAAGGCTCGATTCAGCGAAGCCAAGCACGGGGCGCGTCGACGCAAGAGCCATGATCACCACCACGAAGAGTGCCTCGGTGTAGTTGACCGTGGTGTCGACATAGTGCCGGGCCGCGTCCCAGCCCGCATGCGCCGCGATCGCAAACAGCAGGACGACGGCCCAGAGACCGAAGACCACCTCGATCTCTCCGAGGAAGTGCAGCAACTCGGCGCGGACGCTGGGTGTTTGCGGACGCCCTTGCAAGGCCTCAGACGCGTTGAAACGATCCTGCACCCGATGCGCGAGCGTCATGAGTCGCGCCGCGACAAAGGTGTGCACGATCGCGACGGCAAAGATGGCAGTTGCTATCGCATTGAACGGTTCGACCGCGACCCGCTCCCACAGCAGGCTGACGAGCGGCTGTCCCGCGGTCGGCGGGTAGTCCTGGAGCGCGCGGGGAACCTGCGCAACCAGTTCGGCGGCGAGACTCATCCCGTAACTTTAGGCGATGTGGTCAGTTCTCGTCCGTCGCGTGCACGTCGGAGTGGTAGTACGATCCGCTCCATGCACGCATACTCTCTTCGTCTAGCGATCGTGCTGTTCGCGGTCCTCGCCGTGGGGACGGCGGCCCAAGAGAACCGGCTCAAAACCCATCAAGTACACGCCGGACGGTGGCATTCCGGTTCCCGACAACAGCAAGTGGGTCTTCATCGGCTCGGGCGCAGTTGGAACAGCGGAGACAGCGCCCGCCCCCAGGTTCTCGAACGTCTTCGCCGAACCGGCAGCGTACGACTCCTACATCCGTACAGGAGTGTGGCCGGACCGCACAGTCATCTTCTCTGAGAAACGAGCAGGGTTGACCACTGTTCCCATCACCAAGAATCCTGGCTGGGGTCAGACCGGCGAGCCTATGGGCGATCGACGTTGCCGCCTTCAGGCACGCTGGCCGCGCAGTCGCCAACCTGGAAGGAGCGAAGGATGTGGGTCAGTGAACTCTGGCGATATCCGGTGAAGTCGATGGCCGGCGAATTGTTACAGGCCGCCGAGCTGACATCGAACGGCATCGTCGGCGACCGCGTTGTGCACGTGCGCGACAACGCGGGGCGCCCCGCCACGGCGCGAACATATCCTGGACTGCTGCAGTTTCATGCCACGCTCGATCAGGCTGGCCAGGTGCTGGTCGACGGTCTGTCTTGGAAGGACGCGCAGGTGCTGCGCGCGGTGCGGAGCGTGGTGGGGCAGAGCGCCCGTCTGGTTCACGACGAGAGCCTCGAGCGCTTCGACATCCTGCCGCTCCTGGTGGCGACCGACGGTGCGATAGAGGCCTTCGGTCGCGACCGGCGCCGCTTGCGACCAAACGTTGTCATTGGCGGCGTCGACGGGCTTGCTGAGCGAAAGTGGGAGGGCGGGCGACTCGAGGTGGGCGAGGTGGAGATCAGCATCGACGACCTTCGCGGACGCTGCGTCATGACCACGTTCGACCCTGACACGCTCGCACAGGACCAGGGCGTCTTGCGCGACATCGTCAAGCGTTTTGGAGGAAAGATCGCGCTCAATTGCTCGGTGACGAGAGGCGGCCAGATCCAGGTCCGGGAGAACGTCGAGTTCTGCCCGCGAATCCCACCATTCGCCGAAGTGCGTGAGGGCCCGAGCCGGTGAGCGCAGGAACTCGTTCGTCGCCGCTATCGTCCCAATGACCTGCATGATCTGTTCGTAGGGGAGTCCATGACACATACAACAGCGCAGCGTGGGTGGTTGACAATTCTGGTGGCCGCGTTGATCGCCGGTGTCGCGTGTTCAACAGCATCGACGCC
>JBEBGB010000166.1:0-9475 GCA_040081675.1 Vicinamibacterales bacterium | reverse complement strand
TCGAAGGCCAGCACCACATGGTCGAACACGATGACGGGGGCACCTGGCGCGGCCAGCACCTCTTGTGCCGTCGCTGTCGCGCTCGCGTTCATCTCCAGAACAACACTCCCGCTCTCCTAGTACAAAAGCGTCAACAGAATCTGATTGACGAAGAAGTCCGCCGCGATGACCAGGACCGATCCCGCGACCACCGCCACGGTGGTGGACTTGCCGACACCAGCCGTGCCGCCGGTCGTACGCATCCCGACGTGACAGGCGACGCTGACGATGATGAAGCCGAACACGAACGGTTTCACCAGTCCCATGCCGTAGACGTCCTGCATGTACAGACCGTTCACGACCGACGACCAGAAGACACCGCTGTTCACCTGCAGCTGAAACCGGGCAACCACCCACCCGCCGGTGATGCCGACGCAGTCCGAGATCACGGTCAGGATCGGCGTCATCAGGAAGCCGGCCAGCATCCGCGGCACCACGAGCTTACGAATGGGGTCGGTGCCAAGCGCCCGCAGGGCGTTGATCTGGTCGGTCACCATCATCGACCCGAGTTCGGCGGCGATGCCGGAGCCGACCCGCCCGACGAGCATGAGCGCCGTCAGCACCGGTCCGAGTTCCTTGATCATCGACGCGCTCACCAGCCGCCCAACCACCGCGCGCGCGCCGAACTGATCGAGCGTCAGTCCGCTCTGCGCCGTGATGGCCATGCCGGTGAACAACCCGGTCAACAAGACGACTGTCAGCGACCCGACACCGATCGCGTCGAACTGCTCGACGATGTCGTGGCGATAGATCGGTCGAGTCACCACCCCGCGCCCCGCGGCCACAACCAGGCGCACATACTCCTGGGTTTCCAGGGCGGCGCCCTTCAACCAGTCTTCGACCAGCTTGAACACTGTCAATCTCTCCGCGCCGGCCAGGGGAGGCCGAGGTCGGCATTGCGAAGGCGCGCAATGTCATCGCGAAGAGCCGCCGCCTTCTCGAAGTCCAGATTGGCCGCAGCGCCGCGCATCTTTTCCTGCAGGCCCGCAAGGTGCTTGTCCAGATCGGCTTGCGTGCGGAACACCTCGGCGCCGTCGCGCACGAGCATGGGCGACATGTAGTCGCGCTCGTAGACGCTCGACATGACTTCGTCGATCTGCTTGACGATGGACTGCGGGGTGATGCCGTGTTCGGTGTTGTAGGCCGACTGGATCGCGCGGCGGCGGGACGTCTCGTCGATCGCCATTCGCATGGAGTCCGTCACACGCTCAGCGTACATGATGACGCGACCATTGAGGTTCCGCGCGGCGCGACCCGACGTCTGGATGAGCGAACCGCCCGAGCGGAGGAAGCCTTCCTTGTCGGCGTCCAGAATCGCGACAAGCGACACCTCGGGCAGGTCGAGGCCCTCACGCAAGAGGTTGATGCCCACAAGGACATCGAATTCACCCTTTCGCAGGTCGCGAAGAATCTGTACCCGCTCGAGCGTCTCGATGTCCGAGTGCAGGTATCGAACGCGGACGCCGAGCCCCTGGTAGTACTGCGTCAGGTCCTCGGACATGCGCTTGGTCAGCGTCGTGACGAGCACTCGCTCCTTCCGCGCGACCCTGTCGCGAATTTCGCTCAACAGATCGTCGACCTGCCCCTTGACCGGTCGTACTTCGATCGGCGGATCGATCAGGCCGGTCGGGCGAATGATCTGTTCGACCACGACGCCTTGCGCCTTCGCCAATTCATAGGGCCCGGGCGTTGCCGAGACGAAGATCGTCTGCGGCGCGCGCACCTCCCACTCGTCAAAATTCAACGGACGATTGTCGAGCGCCGAGGGCAGGCGGAAACCGTACGACACCAGGACTTCCTTGCGAGAGCGGTCGCCGAAGTACATCCCGCGAATCTGCGGAACCGTCTGATGGCTCTCGTCCACGATGAGCAGCGCGTCACTCGGCAGATAGTCGAACAAGGTTGGCGGCGGCTCGCCCGGCGCCCGGCCCGTGAGGTGACGCGCGTAGTTCTCGATGCCGTGGCAGTACCCAATCTCGCGGATCATTTCCAGATCGAACATCGTCCGCTGATGCAGGCGCTGCGCTTCGAGCAGCTTGCCGTTGTGCTCGAGGTCGCCGCGGCGCTCCGTGAGTTCGGCCTTGATCGTCTCGACCGCGCGTTTCGTGCGTTCGCGCGGCGCCACGAAATGCGACTTCGGGTACACCGCGATCTTGTCGTGCCGCTTCAGCGTCTTCCCGGTGAGCGGATCGAACGACGTGAGTTCGTCCACGTCATCCCCGAACAGCTCGATGCGAAGGCCCTGTTCTTCGTACGAGGGATAGACCTCGATGATGTCGCCGCGAACGCGAAATGTGCCCCGGCTGAAATCGTGATCGTTGCGTTCGTACTGAATCTCGACGAGCTTGCGCAGCACCTGTTCGCGACCGATGCGCTGCCCGCGTTCGAGTGGCAGCAGCATGCCGTAGTAGGCCTCGGGCGAGCCGAGGCCATAGATGCACGAGACGCTCGTCACGATGATGACGTCGCGGCGCTCGAAGAGCGACCGTGTGGCCGACAGCCGCATGCGATCGATCTCGTCGTTGATCGTCGCCTCCTTCTCGATATACGAGTCGGTGGCGGGCACGTAGGCTTCCGGCTGGTAGTAGTCGTAATAACTGACGAAGTACTCGACGGCGTTGTCTGGAAAGAAGCGCCGGAACTCCTGGTACAGCTGCGCGGCCAGCGTCTTGTTGTGCACCATGACCAAGGTCGGCCGGTTGACCTGGGCAATCGTGTGCGCCATGGTGAAGGTCTTCCCAGACCCGGTCACCCCGAGCAGTACCTGGCAGCGGTCTCCCCGGTCGAGAGCCTCGGTCAGCTCGCCAATCGCACGCGGCTGGTCGCCCGCGAGCGTAAAGTCGGAGACGAGGTGGAAGCGGTCGTGGACCGTGGGCATACGAAACGCTCATCGTACTACTAACGAGGCCATCCACGGATCCGCCCTTCGCGCCCACCCGATCACGACACGCTCGACGGTCTGAGGCAATTCCTCGTTAGAGTTCCTATTCTGTTTGCCCCGCCTCCGGCGGGGCGTCGCCTTGACGAAGGCACGATCTGACGTATTCGAGACATTTTCCACTTTCGTCAAGGCTCCTGGTCCAACAGCGTGGTTCGCCCGCGGGGCTGCGTATAATCATCGTTTGGTACTCCGATGCGCTGCTTAGCGGTCTGCCAGGACGAACTGGTCATCAGGATGCTCGACGAGATCCTGCTGCCAGGGTTCGAGGTGGAGTTCATCGTCGAGGACCGGCCGCTCGCCAGACGTCTGCACGACAACGGCGTCAGTGTCGTGGCGGGTGATCCGCGCCGGACCGATACCTTCCTCAAAGCCGACATCAGTCCCGGCACCCTGGTCATCGTCGAGGACAACGGCCGCAGGAGCCCTCGCAAGATTCTCGAAGCGGTACTCGACGCCGGTGGCACGCTCGTGTACCTGCTCGGCATCGGCGCCACTGCCACGTCGAAGCGCGCCGAGGAATTCCACACCGATTTCCCCGACGTCTCGTACCTGGCGATGGCGGAGCTGTTCGGCAACCCGCTGATGACCGAGTTCAGCCGATCGCTCACGCGCGCGCGGGTGCATCAATATCAGCGATATCTGAGCGACGCGGATCGGATCCTGATCATGTTGCACAACGATCCGGATCCGGACGCCATGGCCAGCGGCCTCGCGCTTCGCAATATTCTGCGACGTACGAAGACCACCACGATTCTGGGCACGCTCCAGCCTGTCAGCCGCCCTGAGAACCTGCGCATGGTCAACCTGCTCGACGTGCACGTCGAGCTGATGACACCGCAGACCATTCGCGAGTTCGACCGCGTGTGCATGGTGGACGTGCAACCGCACTACTTCGGTGGACTCATCGACCGCGTCGATCTGGTCATCGACCATCACCCGGAGCAAACCGGATACACGGCGGTCTTCAAGGATGTGCGTCCGGACTACGGGTCGACCTGCACGATTCTGACCGAGCATCTCCGATCTGTAGACGTGAACATCTCGGAGCGCACGGCCACCGCCATGCTCTACGCAATCAAGTCGGACACGCTCTTCTTCAATCGTCAGACCAACCGGGTCGACATCGATGCGTTCTCCTACCTGTATCCTCTCGCCGACGCCGCGATGATTCGCAAGATGGAGGGCGCGGAAATCACGGCCGAGCGCCTGGAATTCGTCATGCGGGCGCACAAGCACGGGTGTCTGGTCGAGCAGGTCTTCTGCGCGTTCCTCGGCACGCTGCCTCGCGAGGACTTCATCCCCTACGTCGCGGATTTCTACCTGCAGCTCGAGAACGTGAAGTGGACCGCCATCGCGGGCGTCGTCAACGAATCCCTGGTGGTGTCAGTACGCAACCTTGGCTACTCGAAGAACGCGGGCGAGTTCGCGCGACGATTCTTCGGGGACATTGGCAGTGCAGGCGGACATCGGTCCATGGCCAAAGCCGTGGTTCCGATGAAGGCCTTCCGCGAGAAGTTCTCGATTGGCGGCGTTGACGAGATCGGGCGTCAGCTGCAGGAATTGGTCTCGAGCTTCCTGCATGACACGTCCTCGTCAGAACACGCCAAGAAGCGCGACAGCGCCAGGTCGTAGGCTAGTACGCGGAGCGGCCGACGCGGTCGCCGCTGGCCCCGACAATTGGCTCGATGAACTGCCGGTAGGCGTCTTCGTATCCGCAGTTCATCAACTCTGTCAGACCGCGGGCGCGGTCCGAGCGGTCGTCGAATCCACCCTGAAAATCGAACGCGCCAACCGGGTTATGGGCTGGCCTGATGAGGAACACGCGAGGCTCGTCGGCACGACGCCGCGCGAGTGCGTCGCGGACCGCTGAGACCTCCGACGAGCGCACGTACTCGCCGATTCGCCCCCTGGCATCGAGACGGCGGGCTGTCAGCGCATGTGGTCCAGCCGAGTCCGGAGCGGCAGAAACCAGGATGATCTGCTCCACGTTGAGCGCCGCGAGTTCCTGCAGCAACCGCTCGAGACTCGCCGGACGGTCGCAGAGGCGATGCGTCTCACCGCGCCAGTAGCTGTCGGCGGCGAACTGCACCTCGTGCAGTCCCGTGGCCAAGGGCACCGTCAAGGCTGCCGCCACCGCGTCGGCCAGATGGTCGCGGTCCGCGCCGGCCAGATCGAATACCTCAGCGCGCCGCGCGTCGATGTCCTGCACGAGTGGACGCCGCACGAGATCGCGCCGACGTTCGTCAGCGACAAGGGCGAACACCAGATCGCGACTTGCGTCGACATCGTGCGCGACGATCACGAGTTCGCGGAAGCCGGGCTGCCCGAGATTGTCGGCCAGCAGTTCGGTATAGCGGCGAGCGAGATCCGTGTGTGACGGAAGCCGCAACTGCGCGGCCCCGCGAACCAGATCCCAGATGGCGCCCCAGGCATGGGCAATTGCGGGTTCAGCCGAAAGTGGCGCCTCCACGATGCGCCACCACCATGCGCCTCGGGTGTGGCGTGACTTGCTGTGTCTGGCTGCAATGATGCAAGCAAGGCCGACAGCCGCGCCAAGGATGAGGACCGCAAGTCTGGGCAACCAGGTCGGCAGCCCCGTCGGCGCGAACGCGGCATCGGCCACGCCGAGATACCACGACACCAGGCCACCGCTCGACAGCCCCATCATCTCCAGTACGAAGTCGATCGGGTAGACCACCAGTCCGAGCGCGACCACGGCAACTGGTAATGCCACGGCAACGGCCGCCAACGCGGTGGCGCCGGCCAGCACGCGAAGCGTGGAGCGCCACCCGTACAACCGTGGCACGAACCCGCCGCGCCAGAAGCCCGTCTCGGCCCACAACGACTGCGCGCCGTCTACGGCCGCAAACAAGGCGCCGATGACGCCGACGCCACGTCCAGCCGCGATGTCCAACTTGACGCCGGCCTCGTGGAGCGCCCGAAGCACACCGGCGTGGTACGCGCCGGCCGTGCCGGTACCTGTAAGGAGAAGAGCGGTGCGCCGTTGGGGAGAGTACGTGTCGCCAGAAGCGGAGGCACGACGCCCGCTCATTCTGGGGCTTCGTCGTGGATTGTGTAGAGGCGACCGATCTCGAACTCGCGGATTCCACCTGGCGTGACGACTCTCACCGAGTCGCCGGTCTCTTTGTTCAGTAACGCGCGACCGATCGGCGACGTCGTCGAGATGAGGCCCTTCGTGGCGTCGGCGTCCTCGGGCATCACCAGCTGAAATACCAGCTTCTCGCCGTTCGATTCGGTGACGTGCAGGGTTGACCCAAAGCCGACACGATCGTTTGGAATGCGATCGACGTTGAGCAGATGAATCTCCGAGACCCGCTTCTGCAGCATGCTGATCCGCGTTTCGACCAGCCGTTGACGTTCTTTTGCCGCGTGGTATTCGGCGTTCTCGCGCAGGTCGCCCAGTTCGCGCGCGCGCTTGATCTCTCTGGGCAATTCCAGCTTGAGTTCCCGGTCAAGCGCCTGGATCTCCTCGTCGAACTTCTTGATCAGTCGCTCTTTCATCGAGACGGTCATGGTCGATTCAGAACATATCACAGTGTTCTCAGCAGGCTCTCGACTCTCGGCTCTCGGCTCTCGGGTCCTGGCGGTGGGCGGAGGGCGTCCGCTGGACACACGTCGCACGGTCACGTCACATGAGCTATTGGAGTCATGTCGAGGAAGCATTTGCGACGGTCGATCCGGGGAGTCGCCGATAGAGGTCGGGCACGTCGCGATTTCGCGAGTGCTATCCTTCGACGTGCGCCAAATCACGAGCCGGCAGAACGCCGTGGTCAAGGAGTATCGCGATGCCTCGCGCGGCGAGGTACCCGGCACGGTGTTGCTGGTTGGTCACCGGCTAATCAGCGAGGCGTTAGCGGCAGGCATTCGAATGCGGCACGCCATGGTGGCGACCAATGCGATCGACCATCCGGACGTCGGTCTGGTGCTCCATCACATCGACTCCACACTCGTGACGGTGGCGACCGCATCCGCCAGTGTCATGGATGCCGTGAGCCCCCTCTCATCGCCAAGCGAGATCGTCGCCCTCGCCGCAAGACCCGCACTCAACGTCTCGCCGTACGACAGTCCGGATCCCCTGGTGGTCATCCTCTGCGACATGCAGAACCCCGGTAACGTTGGCGCCATCGTGCGCGTGGCTGAAGCCGCCGGCGCTACGGCCGTCGTCGTCGCGGGTGTGAGCGCCGATCCCTTCGGATGGAAAGCACTGCGAGGGTCGATGGGCAGCGCACTACGCCTGCCGATCTCGCTGGCGACGAGCGCGCAGGAGGCGCTAGCGGACGCCCGTCGGTGCGGTGCATCCGTCGTGGCCACAGTGCCCAGAGACGGTGTGCCGCCAGATAAGGCGCGCTTGACGGGACCCCTTGCCCTGTTCATCGGAGGCGAGGGCCTCGGCCTCGTGCCGGACGTGCTGCACGACGCCGATCAACGGGTCTCCATCCCTATGCAGGCGCCAGTGGAATCGCTGAACGCCGCGGTGGCGGCGGCCGTCCTGCTGTACGAAGCACGGCGGCAGCGTTCACTGCCTGGTTGAGGCGACGTGGACTCACTGTTCCCAGACGAATCCTTGACTCCATCGGCCATTGCGCGCGCGCCACTGGCCGAGCGGATGCGCCCAGCCACCTTCGACGAGTTCGTTGGCCAGGAGGAACTGCTCGCACCGGGCCGGCCCTTGCGACAAGCCATCGAGCGCGATCTGCTCCAGTCGCTCATCCTCTGGGGTCCGCCAGGTACGGGCAAGACGACACTCGCGCGGATTATCGCGGACACGACGCGGGCAAAATTCGTGTCCTTCAGTGCCGTGATGTCGGGCATCAAGGAAATCCGCGAGGTCATGAGCGAAGCGGAGCGATTGCGGCGAACGACGGGACGCCGAACCATCGTATTCATCGACGAGATCCACCGGTTCAACAAGGCGCAACAGGACGCCTTTCTCCCACGCGTCGAAGCCGGCGACATCGTCCTCGTTGGCGCCACGACAGAGAACCCATCGTTCGAGGTGAACGCCGCGCTGCTGTCCCGGTCGAAGGTGTTCGTGCTGCACGGCCTGACGGTGGCCGACCTGCGCGTGATTCTGGACCGGGCGCTGCACGACGAGACTCGCGGGCTTGGAGGCGAACCCGTAGACATCTCCGACGATGCGCTCGACTCTATTGCGGCCTACGCCAATGGTGACGCGCGTTCAGCGCTCGGTCTGCTCGAACTCACCGTCGCGGCTGCACCGCTCGTCGACGGACGGACGCGCGTGGAGGTGGAGCGCGTCCGCGAGACGATTCAACGCAAGGCACTGCTCTACGACAAGTCTGGTGAGGAGCACTACAACCTCATCTCGGCTCTTCACAAGTCAATGCGCAACAGCGACCCGGACGCGACCATCTATTGGTTGGCGCGGATGGTGGAAGCCGGAGAAGACCCGCTGTACATCGCCAGGCGACTGGTGCGCTTTGCGTCCGAAGACGTCGGCAACGCCGACCCGCAGGCCCTGACGGTGACCGTCGCCGCCAAAGACGCGGTGCACTTCCTCGGCATGCCGGAAGGCAACACGGCTCTGGCACAAGCGGCGCTCTATCTCGCGACGGCTCCCAAGAGCAATGCCGTCTATGCGGCTTACGGTCAGGCGGCAGACGCCGCGCAGAAGGACGTCGCGGAACCGGTGCCGCTGCACCTGCGAAACGCACCGACGAAATTGATGAAGTCGCTCGATTACGGGAAGGGGTACCGGTACGCCCACGACGAGACAGACGCGGTGGCCGACATGTCCTGCCTGCCACCCGCCCTTGCCAATCGAACCTTCTATCAGCCGACCGAGCGCGGCTACGAGAAGGAGATCAAGCGACGCCTCGACGGTTGGGCCGAGATCAAGAAGCGGCGCCGAACGAGCGAGTGAACAGCGCTTCGATCGCCGCGCGGCCGTTGTCGAGAATGCTCCGCGTGCCGGTCCCGCTGAAGTGCGGGTGCGTGATGATTGGCGTGTCGCCCGCAGCGCGTTGCGTGAATGCCTCGCCAGTCCACGAGAACCACGCGTCGTGTTCCTGATCGAAGACGTGCAGTGGCTTGTTGCAGAGTTTTGCGAACTCCGCGCCCCATCCCGTTCCACCGCGCACGGTGCCGTCGTCCAGCACCGTTCCGATGACATAGATCTCCTGTCCGTTGTTCACCTGGTACCAGATGGACTGGAGAATCTTCCGAATCGTCGGTGCATCGGTGTAGCGCCGGTTCATGAGCTTCGAAACGTACGCCAGGCTGACGTCGCCAGCCTGGAGCTCCTCGTGATTCAACACGCGGACGCCTCGATGTCTCACCATCGGATGTCCCTCGAAGCTGAAGTTCACCTCTTCGATGCCGTGACGCTCGGCACAGGCACCAAACTCGGCTTCGGCACCGGCGGCGCCGCCAGAGAAGAGAATGCAGTCGCTCGGATTCATGGCGCCATCTTAGATCGTCGAGATTTGAGATTGAAGATTGAAGATTGAGTAT
>JBEBGB010000165.1:0-9477 GCA_040081675.1 Vicinamibacterales bacterium | reverse complement strand
GGAACGGTGCCACAAACGGAAGTCCAGAACCTGCCAATGAATGGCCGTAACTTCCTCGACCTCGCGCTGCTCGTTCCAGGTGTGTCCCCGACCAATACCAACAGCACGCAGCTCTTTGCCGAGACCTCAGGCGTGCCCGGACAGGGCATCTCGATTGCCAGTCAACGCAATTTCTCCAACAGCTTCATCGTCGACGGCTTGTCGGCCAATGACGATGCCGCCGGGCTGAGCGGCATTCCGTTCGGTGTCGACGCCGTTGAGCAGTTTCAGGTGGTGACGAGCGGCGGACAGGCAGAGCTTGGCCGTGCACTTGGCGGCTATGTCAACGTCGTGACCAGAAGCGGCACCAATAGCCCGCACGGCACCATCTACAGCTTCTTTCGCGACGACGCCTTCAACGGCAAGAACGCTCTGACACGCACCACCCTGCCGATGGACCAGCAGCAATTCGGTGGCAGTGCGGGTGGCCCAGTCGTGCGGAACCGCACGTTCTACTTCGCGAATGTCGAACAAAAGTTGCTCGACCAGACCGGCGTCGTCACGATCACGCCCGAGAACGTCACGACCATCAACACCAGATTGGCGCAGGTTGGTTTCCAGGGAATGCCAGTCGCGACCGGGATTTATCCGAATCCGGTCCATAGCCTGACGGGGCTTGGGAAGATCGACCATCAGTTCAGCGGCGCCGATCAGCTGAGTGTGCGGTACGCCTACTACAAGGTCAGCTCGGATAACGCCCGCGGTGTCGGTCAGTTGAGCGCTCCGTCGGGTTCAACCGGCCTGGACAACCAGGATCAGTCAGTGGCGGTCAGCAATGTGTTGACGCTGTCACCCAACACCCTCAACGAGACGAGAGTGCAGGTGGCGCGAGGCGATCTGGAGGCCTATTCCACCGATCTCCTCGGGCCACAAGTCACGATCACCGGTGTTGCGACCTTCGGCACCTTCGGGAGCAGTCCAACCCGCCGGCAGAACACGCTGTTCCAGGCTGTCAACAATCTGTCACATCGTGCGGGGGCGCATGCCTTGCGCGCGGGTGTCGATTTCATCTACAACGACGACACGATCACGTTCCTGCGGTCGTTCCGCGGAGCCTATACGTTTTCGTCGATGGCGAACTTCCTGACGGGCAATTACAGTGGCTACGCGCAGACGTTCGGCAACCCGGTGGTGAGTCAGAAGAACCCGAACTTCGGTATCTACGCCCAGGACGAATGGAGGGCCGGTTCGCGGCTCACGCTGAACGCTGGCGTGCGCTACGACCTGCAGTTCCTCGAAACGATCAACACCGACACCAACAACGTGTCACCGCGGTTGGGCTTCGCCTGGACGCCGGCGGGCTCGCAGGACTTCGTCGTTCGTGGCGGCGTCGGCATGTACTTCGATCGTGTGCCACTGCGTGCGACCGCCAATGCGATCTTCGCGGCGGGCAACACGACGGATCTCACACAACTGCGCCAGCCGCAGGTCTCCGGCGTCCTTCCGGCGCAGACTGGAGCACCGGTGTTTCCAAACATCCTTCCCGACCGTCTGCCTTCGACCGCGCTCATCTCGATCCAGACGATGGACAAGAACCTGCAGAACGCGTATTCGAAGCAGGCCAACGTCGAAGTCGAGCACGCGCTGGGCGAGGGCCTGGTCGCGAGCGTCGGCTATCAGTACTTCAAGGGCGAGAAGCTGCTGATGTCGATCAACCAGAACGTGCCCACGTGCGTGGCGGCTGGCACCAACAACGGCTGCCGCCCGGTCTCGACGTACGCGAACAACAACGACTACCGCGGCGTGGGTGAGTCGAACTACCACGGATTGCATGTGACGCTGTTGCAGCGTCCGAGCTCGTGGTCATCGGTCCGCGCTACCTATACGCTGTCGAAATCGATGAACGACCTGGGCGAGGCATTCTTCAGTGCCCCGAGCGACCCGACGAATGTCATGAAGGACTGGGGAAGGTCCGACAATGACCAGCGACACCGCCTCGTGATCAGCGGATCGGTACAATCACCGACGACTCCCGCCTCTACGATGTGGGAGCACGTCAGCCACGGCTTTCAGGCCAGCACCATGCTGCAGTACTACTCGTCGCTCCCGTTCAACATCGTCACTGGCGTGAACAGCCTGCAGGGCACCGCCGGCCGGCCGTTCGCAGACGGCTCCGTCGCCACGGCGAACTTCGATGTCCGGGCAGTCAACTTCATCCCGCGAAACGCTGGCGTCGGCAACGATTTCTTCACGATGAGCCTGCGGGTCAGTCGCTCGTTTCAGCTAGGCGGTGGCCGACGCCTCGAGGGGATGCTCGAGGCATTCAACCTGACCAATCGTGTCAATCCGGTGGCGCGAAACGCGACATTCGGCACGGGTTCCTACCCGTCGACGCCCGTCGGTGCGTTCAACACCATCACCGCCGTGGGTGATCCGCGCACGCTGCAGTTCGGCGTGCGAGTCACGTTCTAGGACAACAGGCTCTGGGATACGAAAGGCCCTAACACGGATTGCACGGACAACGAACGGAGCGCACGGCTTCTTGGGGAAGACCCGTGCCCCTCTGTGTAGAACTCCGTGACCTCAGTGGTGGAGCTTTTGCACGGGCGTGGGCGACACGGGACTATACTGGGTGACTCCTGCTTTTTTGAGCTCTGGCCCTTTAGACCACGCTCTCACCAAAGCGCTTCCAGGTTCGAGGTCTCATGTCCAGACGTAACGGCGATCGCTGCAAGTACAACATCAACCGCAAGCGCCGGCTCGCCACTCGCGCACGGATGCGCGCGGTGAAGGCGCTGTTGCTCAAGCCGAAGGTCGCGGAACAAGCCTAGCCTGTTGAGGCGATCCGAAGGCGTGTGTTCCAGGGATCGGGCACGGTCCACGTCGAGGCGTCCGCGCCGGTCGCAAAGCCGGCGGCGCTGAGGCTGTGCGCGACGGCTGCGGCATCAGCAGCCGTCGGCACCAACAACTCCCACTCGAGCAAGTGCGCTTGGTCTTCGTTCGCCGAGGGACCGGGCGACCACGTGTTGGTGCCCAGGTGGTGGTGATAGCCCCCCGCGGACAGAAACAGCGCGCCCGGGTAGCCCCACACTACTTTGTCGAGGCCCAGAGCCATGTGGTAGAAGCGCTCGGCGTTTTCGAGATTTCCGACGTGCAGATGGACGTGCCCAATCACCGTACCTGCCGGCGCGCCGCTCCACTCTTCACCTTCGCCGGCTCGAATGAGATCTTCGAGATCGAGCGCCTCCGTCGCCATTGCCAGTTCGCGTCCCCGCACCTGCCACTCGCTCCGTGGTCGATCGGCATAGACCTCGATGCCGAGTCCATCAGGATCCGTCAGGTAGATCGCCTCGCTGACCCAGTGATCGGCGGCGCCGAGGCGGATGCCGAGGCTCGCGATATGCGCAACGAATCGCCCCAGGTCGGCTCGGCGGGGTAACAGGATGGCGAAGTGGAACAAGCCGAACGCGCCACGTTTGGGCGCCGGCTGGACACCGCGTTTCTCGTGTAACTCCACCAGCACGTGGTCATCGCCATTCGCGGTGAGGACTGCGGTCGTTTCCGTACGCGTGTGTATGACGAGTCCGAGGACACGCTCGTAGTAATCGAGCGAGCGCTGCAGGTCTGCGACCTGCAGACGTACCCGGCCGATGCGCGTCGCGTCTGGCAAGCGGTAGCCCGGAGGGGCGATGCCGTACGCACGGATCGTTTCATGGTCAGCGGACATTGCTGAAGGCTCCTGGGCGAGGGCAGAAAAGAAAAAGGCCGGTGCCCCTTTGCGGAAACACCGGCCTGAACAAGCCGCAACCGTGAGGTTGCGTTTACTGCTGCTGTTGCTGCGTGCTGGCTGACTGCGTGCGACGCTTTTCCTGCTCCGCCTTGAAGTCTGCATCGTTCATGTAGACGATGTTGATCCAGGCGTGAGCCATTTCGTCGACCGTGCGGTCACCCCAGCCGACCCACTGGTTCGGATCGGGGTTGCTCTTCTTCGCCGACGTGTTGTCGTGCCACGACGTCACCTTCAGGATGGTGCCCTTGGGCAACAACGGCGCCACATCGTCTGCGTACAGGTAGCTCGTCATCCAGTTGAAGTCGAAGTTGTTGACGTAGCTGATGACCTGCTGCTGACCGGTCGGGAAGAGCGCCGTCACCTGCATGGCCTTTCCACGGAGGTGCATGTGGGGCTGGAAGCTCTCGAGACGCGCGTTGTCGCGCAGCGTGAAGAATCCCTCCGCCATCGACAGCGTGTTCGGACGGATGTCCATGACGCCGAGCGCGGCTGGCACGAGCGACAGGGTCGTGCGGTTCTTCGGCTCCTGGCCCTTCGGGTAGAAGTAGATACCCATCTCGACCTGGCTGGTAATTTCCTCGCCCGCCTGTGAGTAGTGGATGTCCCAGTGGAACTTGGAACCGGGGAGCAGGAGCTTGCCGGTGTCCGGACGTAGCATTTCGCCCTGCTTGCCCACCGCCCATTCCATGAACGGCGTCGGGAGGAACGACGGGGTAGCGCTCGGATCATCCTGTTCGAGGTACGCAATCGCGTGATGCGTGATACGGCGGCCCTTGACGGTGATGGGTCGGATTTCGATCGCCCGCACCACGCGTGGTTCCGTAATGCCGCTTGCCGTAACGCGCTTGTCCCACGCGTCCTGCGACACCGCCGGCATGGTGAAGGGCTCGGACTTGACGATCATGTCCGGTTCCTTCTGGCCAAACTGCGCCGCGAAGTTCCAACCCTGGTCGTCCGGCCAGGTCTTGGGTGCCGGCATGTCCTTCGGGTCGCCCTGAGGCGCGCCCGTGTCGACCCACTTCACGATGGTCGCGAGCTGCTCTTCTGTGAGCGAGCGATCGTTCTTGAACTTCTGCACGCCCACGGTCTTGTCGATCTGCCAGGGCGGCATGTTGTGCGATTCCACACGCGACTTGATCGAGCGGACCCATGGACGGGTCTCCGCGTAGGACTTGAGCGACATCGGCGCGATTGAATCGGGTCGATGGCAGGCTTCGCACTTCTCCTGGAAGATCGGCGCGATATCTTTCGTGAACGTCGGCGCCTTGACCGGGTCGGCCGCGAAGACGGCAACCGGCACCGCGAGCGCTGCGCCAAGCGTCAGGGCGCTTAGCCGGAAGCTCTGGCCCACGCGGAACCTTGCTTCGAACATGTACGAGCTCCTTCGGGGAATCTCCCCGTGCACCAGGGTATGTACCGCCTCACAGCTTAGCAGGTTGGCTGCCGTCGGCACCTTTCGGAATTCACAGAATTACGTTATTGAACCGTAATTTTCACGTAAGCGTTCGTCCAGCAGCATTGGAAGCCCGCACCGCCCTCGCCCGACTCGTCGTTCGCCTGAACGCGGACCACATACTCGCCAGGTTCACTGAACGTCGCATTGGCGGAAACCTGATCGCCCTGCTTCGCGACGGGCATCCGGACTTTGTCGAAAGTTACCGCGCCCGGGCCCCGGAACTTATGCAGCGAGACCGTTGCCACAGACGGTGTACCACCGCGCCCGCGCCCGCCGCCTTCCGACTCCTTGCCCTTCGGGTCTTCCACCCACATCGTGATCGGAATGGGCGTCTTCGCCTTCCCGGTCAATGTGGCGGCCGTCGTGACCGGTGGCCCAGCGAACTTGGGGCCGCCTTCGGTAAAGGACAGCTTCGGCGGCTCGTTGCCCATGCCGATTTCCTTGAGCGGGGCGACGTTGTAGGGGTTGAGCAGCGCGAATGGAATCGACTGCGTCTCGCCGTTCGCGGTGATGGTCCAGGTGAGGGTCTTCTTGCCGAAGTCTTTCGGCACCTTCACGACGAACACTCCCCATTGCCGCCCGACTTCGAAATGAGTGGGTTGGCCCTGATCGACCGGACCAGGCTCGATCTTGTTGTTGGGACCGACGGGGATGTCGAGTGGCTGCTTGGCGTTTCGGTTGTAGTAGCCGAGCAGAATGCTGAAGGTTCCGTCGGGATTGACATACCAGCCTTCGTAGGCTGGCGTCACGCTGGTGCCGCGCTCTTTGTTGGGCTCGAGCGGCAGCGGACCGCTCGGCGTCGGTGAGGTCTGTGGTGTCTGGGCGGCCACCAGCGCACCGCCGATGAGGGCAGCGCAGACGACCGCCGCGGCAAACATTGGGGTGACACGGACTCTCTTTTCCATAGCTCTTGATGATAGCGCACCCGGCGCGACTTCCGTGTAAGGCTGACGATGTTCAGAGTAGGAACTGCAAGCGTGGTCGCAGCTCCGTAACTGGGTGCACATCGACGAACCATCAAGACTCCCTGTCGATCGTGCACGGCGATGTCGCGGCGTGAAGCTTCGTTGAGCGGCACGATTGCTGCCACAGCTGAGTCGTATGACGACACCGCCATCAATCATTCACGCACTGCGCCGGAGCGTTGCGCGCTCGAAGGTTCACGCTCTTCACGTGGCGGCCTGCGCCCTCGTCGCGCTCACCGTACACACGGGCACGTCGTATGCGGCGCCTGCTCGCATTACGGTCTCTCCACAGAACGCCACGATCGCCGTCAACTCCACGAAGAAGTTCAGCGCGGCCGTGTCGTTTTCGCCAGGCACCGTGACGTGGGAAGTGAATGGAATCAAGGGTGGCAATGCGCAGGTGGGCACTATCTCCACGAGTGGTCTCTACACGCCACCTGTCGTCATTCCCGTTGCCAATACCTTGACGATCGCGGCGCGCAGTACGTCGCGCACGTCAACGGTGGGATCAACGAAGCTGACCGTCGTTCGCATCACACCTTCGCTCACGAGTGTCACGCCTTCGCCAGTGGTCGTCGGGACGTACAAAGAAACACTGAGCGGAACCAACTTCGCTCCGGACTCGCAAGGGCTCGTCAACGGCGTCGCCGTCAAGACCACGTACATGTCGGCGTCGAGTCTTCTGGTTGAAGGATCGGTAACGGCGGTCGGCACGCTGACATTCGCCGTTCGCCAGCCGGGCCCGGGGCCTGTGACTGGCAACAGCATGTCGGTCAGTGTCGTCGCGGCATCGATGCCGGTCAGTGTGACGGTTGCGCCGACCACGACCTCGCTCGCGCTCGGAGCTACGCAGCCGTTCACGGCCACGTTGACGGGCACCACCAACGCCGGACTGATGTGGTCCGTCAACGGCGTGACAGGTGGTTCGACCACCGTCGGGACGATCAGTGCTGCCGGTGTGTATGTCGCACCGGCCGCGCTGCCCGCGTCGCCGACCGTCACGATTCAAGCGACGTCTGTCGCGAGTCCCACGGCCTTCGCCCGTGCCACAGTGACGCTGCTGGCGCCGACGATGACGATCAACGTGGTGCCCACATCGGCGCCGGTCGCGCTCGGTGAGTCGCAGACATTCGTGGCGACGGTCACTGGCGCGAGCAGTACCGCCGTGATCTGGCAGGTCAACGGTGTGACCGGCGGTTCAGCATCCTCAGGGGCCATCAGTGCAGCGGGCACCTACACGGCGCCGAGCGTGATGCCGGCGTCGAGCGCCGTTGTTGTCCGTGCCGTGTCGTCGGTCAATTCGGCTCTTGTGGCACAGGCGTCGCTGACGCTGATGGACAAGACACCGACGACGTCCACATCACTGTCGGCCGCCCGCTTCCTCGAGCAGGCGTCATTCGGTCCGACACCAGCCTCACTTGCGCGTGTGCAGCAGATTGGCATCACCCCGTATCTCGACGAACAGCTGGGCATGTCGGCCACGCCCATCGCGAATCTCACCGGACGGGGCACCCGCGACTTGAGCGAGTGGATGTTGTTCAACTACACCAGGTCGCCCGATCAGTTGCGACAGCGCGTGTCGTATGCCCTCAGCCAGATTGTGGTGACGTCCGCGCACAAGCTGGTCTCGGCCGACGAGATGTTGCCGTGGTTGCGCATTCTCAGCGACAACGCGTTTGGCAACTATCGCGACGTGCTGCGGCAGGTGAGCGTGAGTTCGTCGATGGGCAAGTATCTCGATCTGGCGAACTCCATGAAGGCCGGACTCGCGGGCGGTGCGAACGAGAACTATCCGCGCGAGTTGATGCAGTTGTTCACCGTCGGCCTCGTTCGCCTCAATCAAGATGGATCGCCTGTCCTTGGATCCGATGGGCAGCCCGTGCCCACGTATTCACAGGACACGGTCCGAGAGGTCGCGCGAGCACTCACCGGTTGGACCTATGCCACGGCGCCCGGTGAGACGCCCAGGACGAACAACTGGGAGTACTTCGGAGCGCCGCTCGAGACACGACCAACCAGCCATGACACTGGCGCGAAGTCGTTCCTTGGCTGCAACGTGCCGGCGGGTCAGAGCGTGGAGAACGACCTCGATAGCGTCATCGATTGCCTGATGGCACATCCGAATACGGCGCCATTCATCGCCACGCGACTCATTCGCAGCCTCGTGACGAGCAATCCGGGCCCGCAGTATGTCAAGCGGGTGGCCGACGTGTTTGCCGGCACCACGACGGGCGTCCGCGGCGACCTGCGCGCCACCGTGCGCGCGATTCTCACCGACAACGAGGCACGCCAGGATGCGCCCAGTGCGACGCAGGGCCGCCTGAAGGAACCGATCCTTCACGTCGCAGGCTTCCTGCGTGCGTTGAACGGCGGATTCTCGGATGCCAGCGGGCTGTCGTATCTGTTCGACAACATGGCGCAGTTTCCGTTGTCGCCTCCGTCGGTCTTCAGCTGGTTCTCACCGCTCTTCCACGTTCCGAATAGTTCGCTCTACGGACCAGAGTTCCAGATTTACAGCCCGAGCGAAGCCGTCCAGAAGGGCAATCTGTTCTACGGCATGTTGAGCGGAAATCTCGGCGGCGGCTACACGATCGATCTGACGCCGTTCCAGCAATACGGCGACGACATGCCGCGACTGGTCGAGGCCGTCAATCAGACCTTCCACTACGGACGAATGCCCACGGAGATGAGGCAGGCGCTCGTCACGGCGGCCACCCCCGGGTACGACGCCAAAGCCAGAATTCTCACCGTGGTCTATCTGTCCGCGCTCAGCGGCCAGTATGCCGTTCAGTACTAGCGAGGCCACCGCCTCAGACCAGCGAACACGTGACTGCGTTGGTGTGCCTCGCTAGTCCACTCCGCTACGTTTGCCCGGCTTCGCCGGGCGGTCGTCTTGACCGGAGCAACATTTGAATCGTTCGCAACACATTCGGCCCGGTCAAGACTCCCGGGCCGACCGAGGAGTCTTTCATGCACCAGCATCACATTACCCGTCGTCAGTTGATTAGCGGACTCGGTAGCACCGCGCTGCTGTCCTTTCTGGGCAAGGTCAATGCGTTTGCACAGGCGAGCCCGCCCGACTACAAGGCGCTCGTCTGCGTGTTTCTGACGGGTGGCAATGACAGCCACAACATGATCGTGCCACTCAATGCGACGGACTATGCGGCGTACAAGAGCGCTCGCGGATCGCTCGCGCTGCCCGATTCCAACGGCGCACTGATCAACGTCGTCAACCAGGACGGCGCTGCGTACGGGCTGAATCCAGGGTTGATCGCGCTGCAACCGTT
>JBEBGB010000802.1:0-2459 GCA_040081675.1 Vicinamibacterales bacterium | reverse complement strand
ACACTGGCCACACTCCCGAGCAGCAACGTCATCGTCCGGCTTGAACGTTCCAGTGACGCCGCAATCTCGGCCAGTGAGACCTCGTCCAGATTCACCACGCTCCCGGCAACGGCGCGGGCAAGGAGCGGATTCACGCCTTTGCCGTTGATCGCGTCGCGGGCTTGCGTGCGAACGGCGAAGTCGTCCGGATCGGTTGCACCCAACTCGTGTCGTGCGCGGAGCAGCCTCGTGACGTCGGTGGCGATGCGCGTCGCCTCCCCGGCTTGACTGACAGACACGGAGATCGACTGCAGGTGCGAAGCGTTCAACACGGTCTGCACGGTGGTATACGGCGCGTACACCTCGTCCAGTGCGGAGACGCCCGTCGTTCCGAGGCTCGCGCTCTTGGACACGACGCCAACCACCGTGAATGCCGCCTGGCGAATGCGAACCGTGTGCCCACTTGGATCGACGTCGACACCAAAGAGCTTGTCCGCAACGCCCGGCGTGAGCACGACGACGGCCGACCGATCCGACAGCTCGCGCGCACTGAAGAATCGTCCGGACCGCAGTGTCATGGCCCGCATTTCCGGGAGCGATACGTCCGTTCCCTGAAGACGTCCGAAGATGGACGTCCGGCCATTCCAGATCACGGCGCTGTCACTGATGCCTGGGGCCACCGCGCTGACCCCGGCGACACCGGTTGCGATCGCCTGCGCGTCTGCAACCTGGAGCCGCAGCGACGCGCCCCTTCCCGCCACTCGCGGAGACACTGACATGCCGGCCCATCCTCCGGTGACCGAGGCCTTGTGTGCGTTGGTCGATGAGCTGACCGACGCACCACCTGCCAGACCGGCTGTCTCCGCAACGTCACCTGAACTCGGATCGAGATCACCAGGCGAGTAGTTCCCGGCGGTCACCGTGACCAGATTCGCGCCTGCCGCACGTACGCGCTGCTCGATCGAGCGTTGTGCACCGGTACCAATCGCCACCATCACGATCACGACAGCCACACCAATCGCGACGCCCAGCAGCGTGAGCGCCGACCGCAATCGGTTGCGCCCAATCGCTCGCGCCGCAATCTGCACGCTGCTGAGGAGTTCCATAAGGAGCTTCAAATTCCGGACTATCTAGCTACCCAACGAAAAGCTCTACCACGGAGGACACGGAGTTCCGCACGGAGGTCACGGATCGAAACAATCGATCACCTTGCCTATTCGAATCTCAGTGCTTCGATCGGGTCGAGCTGCGATGCCTGGCGAGCCGGATAGAGGCCGAAGAACACACCGACGGCGGCCGCGACAGCAACGGCGAGTACCACCGCGCCGGGCGACACCACGGTCGCCCACTTGAGCACCTGCCTGACTGAGCCTGCGGCGATGAGTCCGAGCACGACACCAATGACGCCGCCGGTCAGGCTGAGCGTGACGGCCTCCGCCATGAACTGCAGCATGACGTCACGTGCGCGAGCGCCCAGCGCCATGCGAAGGCCAATTTCCCGTGTGCGCTCGGTCACCGAGAGCAGCATGACGTTCATGATCCCGATGCCGCCTACCAGCAGCGACACGGCCGCAACACTCGCGAGCAGCGCGGTCATCGTGCGACTGGAGCGCTCGAGCGTTTGCGACAGCTGCTCGAGCGTCACGGCTTCGAGCCCGGGCACGTTGCCGGCAATCGCCCTGGCCACCTGCGGGTTGATGCCTTTGCCGAGAGCGGATCCCGCCTGCGTGCGAACGACGAAGTCGTCTGGCGCCGATTCGGCAATGCCGTGACGCGTTCGCAGCAGTGCGGTCATGTCCTTCGAGACGCGCGTTGTTTCAGCAGCCGACTTCGACGTCACCGTAATCGAGTTGAGTTTCGTGAGGTTCAACAGACGATGCACGGCACCGAGCGGCACATAGACCGCATCGAACTCGTCGTCTCCGACTGCGCCCGACGAGGTCCATGTCGTGCTCGCCAGCACGCCCACCACCTTGAACGGCTGGTTCCAGATGGTGACGGTGGTACCAACGGGGTCGGTCTTGCCGTCTGGAAACAACTTGGCGTAGACAACGCTGCCGAGGACCACCACCTGATCGCCGCGACTTGACTCCCCGGCGTTGAAGAAGCGACCGAAGGGAGAGCTCCACGTGCGACGGATGCTCGCCATGTCCTCTTCGGTGCCATGGAGCCGGGTGAACCAGCGTCGATCGCCCAGGACAATGCGAGCCGATTCATGGACGCCCGCTGCGACGTACTGCACGCCCTTGATCTGATCGCGAATCGCGTCAGCATCCGCCCGCGTCAACGTCGCTGCGGCGCCAAGGCCTGCGGCAGAATCGCCCAGCCGATCGCGCGAGGTTGGGTGGTCGTGCTTCTCCATCGGGTCGTCTTCAGGGTGCGAGATGAGGCTGAACGTCGGACCGCCGCGGTTCGGATAGAACGCCGCTGAGCGGTAGTTCGACCCTTCGTCGCCGCGTTCTTCCCAGGGTTCGAATCGC
>JBEBGB010000164.1:0-9495 GCA_040081675.1 Vicinamibacterales bacterium | reverse complement strand
CGTTCGTACTTGAGTGAAACGCGTCGTGTGGCGTCCGAGTTCCTGAAGCGCAACCTTCAACTCATCGTGTTCGCCCAGAGTCGACTGGCGACAGAGATTCTCACGACGTACTTGAAGGACGACTTCGAATCGCAGCCAGGCGAACCGGAACGGATTCGCGGGTACCGGGGCGGGTATCTGCCGCTACGTCGACGCGAGATCGAAAAGGGGCTGCGCGACGGAGCCGTTCGCGCGGTCATTTCCACCAACGCCCTCGAACTTGGCATCGATATCGGCGCGCTCGATGTATCGGTGATGGCCGGCTATCCGGGAACCATCGCTGCGACATGGCAGCGCGCTGGCCGGGCCGGACGTCGTGCAAGCCGATCGGCCGCTGTCATGGTGGCCAGCAGTGCGCCGCTCGATCAGTTCATCGTTCGCAATCCGTCGTACTTCTTTGACGCATCGCCCGAGCGGGCGCTGATCGATCCCGACAATCTGCACATTCTGGTCGACCACGTGAAGTGTGCCGCGTTCGAGCTGCCCTTCACGGCGACTGAAGAATTTGGACATCATTCCTCGACTGGCGCTCGGAATGCCCTGAGCGGAGTCGAAGGGCATCACTCAGCTGGCGCTCGTGATGGCCTGAGCAACGTCGAAGGCCACTCGAGCATCCTGCACGAGGTGCTGGGCATCCTCGCCGAGCAGGGGTTGGTGCATCGCAGTGGTGAGAGCGATGACCCAGACAACCCTTCACCCGATGGCCAATGGAACTGGACGAGCGAGTCGTATCCAGCAGACGCGGTCAGCCTGCGGTCGGTCTCCTCGGACAATTTCGTCATCGTCGACACGACGCACGAGACGCGCGTCATCGGCGAAACCGACTTCACGAGCGGACCGTCCACGCTTCACGAGAAGGCTATCTACATCGTCGAAGGTGCGCTGTATCAGGTGGAGAAGCTCGACTTCGATGGGCGCAAAGCCTACGTTCGCGCGATCGACTGCGACTACTACACGACCGCGATCAGCCACAACCGTGTCACCATCCTCGACACGTTCTCGGAGCCTGCAGTACCCGCGCACGGCGAAGTGCATGTCGTCTCTCGCGTCGTTGGGTTCAAGAAGATCAAGTTCTATACGAACGAGAACATCGGCTCGGGTGATCTCGACCTGCCCGAGCAGCAGATGCACACGACGTCGTACTGGTTGAACGTGCCGGCTGCACTAATGGGCGTGCTGCCGTTCGCGAGTGACGATCGGCGCGACGGCGTTGTCGGGCTGTCGTTCGCCATGAAGCAGGTGGCGCAACTGCTGTTGATGTGCGACGGCCACGACGTGGGAATTTCGATCGACATGGAAGAGCAGAGCCCGCGGATCTTCATCTACGACAATTACCCGGGGGGCATCGGTTTCAGCGCCCCGCTCTATCGCATGCACGACGAACTGCTTGCCGCCACGCACAAGCTGATTGCCGAGTGTCCGTGCGAGAACGGCTGCCCGGGGTGCGTGGGACCAATTGGCAACACGGGACCGCTGGCGAAGAGCGCGGCGCTTCGCATTCTGGATCTGCTTCTTGCCGAGCGGCTCGCCGCATGACCATCGATCCTGAGAAGCTGAGAGACCGTCTCCGCGGCATCGTCAGGCCGCTTGGAGGCAAGCCCGCGCCGAGCCCTGCTGCCGCCCTGCAGGCACAGGTTGAAGAGCAGCCACCGGATAGCGAGACCTCGACCGCGTTGCCCTCGAGACCTGAGCAGCCGGTGCGTCGCTCAGACGCGCTCGACCAGGTGCTCGGCGGAAGCTGGCGAACAGCAGGGAACGCACGGTCGTTCGTCGTCACACGCCGATTCGACCCGGATGCGCGATACGGGCGGATGCGCGTGGGCGACATCGCGTCGAGGTTGCGCGACGGGCAACAAGGCGCGTCGTTGCTGGCTGCAGGCATTCCACGGGTCCCGTTCGTCTTCTTCGACCTCGAAACCACAGGACTCAGCGGCGGGGCAGGCACACACGCGTTCCTGGTTGGGTGCGCCTGGTTCGAGGCGGATGGCTCGTTCGTGGTCGAGCAACACCTGATGACCGACTACGCCGCCGAGCGCGGGATGCTGACGCTCGTGGCAGCGGACCTGTCTCGAGCTGGTGCGCTTGTCACGTTCAACGGGAAGTCGTTCGATGCACCTGTCATCGAGACGCGGTACCTGTTTCATCGCCTGACGTCGCCGTGCACGCAGATGCCGCATGTGGACGTGTTGCATCCGGCGCGGCGCTTCTGGGGCGGACATGCGGAGCTTGGCTGCTCGCTGATTGCGCTCGAGCAGCAACTGCTCGGCGCGCGCCGCATCGGGGATGTGCCCGGCTTCGAGATTCCCGAGCGCTACTTTCAGTTCGTCCGCAGCGGGGATGCCCAGCCGCTTGCAGACGTGTTCGAGCACAATCGTCTCGACTTGCTCTCGCTTGCCGGCTTGACGGCGCATCTGTTGTCGCTCATCGCCAACGGCGCACACAGCACAAGCGATGCGCGCGAGTGCCTGGCGCTTGGCCGTGTGTACGAACGAGCGGGGGAGACCCCGCGCGCCGAAGTGGCGTTCGGACGGGCGGCAGTACTCGCGGCGGCCTCGGCCGCGAGCGGATCGAGGGCACCACGGCGTGTCGCGTCAGAGTGGGCGTGGACTGCGCAGGGAATTCGAGCCGAGGCACTTCGCTCGCTGGCAGTGGGCGCGCGGAGAGGCAGACAATTCAACGTCGCTGCCGAGTGGTGGCGCCAGTTGCTCGAGGTGCCTGGCTGTCCGGCGCAGTTGCGGCGCGAAGCGACCGAAGCCCTCGCGATTCACCACGAGCACCGAGACCGCGATCTGACTGCGGCGAAGATGTTTGCGTTGAAGAGTCTGGAAAGCGGGACGGCGACCGCGTGGGGCGATGCCGTGCGGCATCGCCTCGCGCGTATCGAGCGGAAGATGGTCAGCGAGCGGTCGTTGTTTCCTTTTTCGCCTTAGCAGCCGCGGCCAACTTGCGGCTCTCGGAGGTTTGGGCGCCGAACTTCTTGGTGAAGCGGACGATGCGACCTTCCGTGTCGAGCAGCTTCTGCCGTCCCGTGAAGAACGGGTGGCAGGCGGAGCAGATTTCGAGGTGCAGCTCTGGCTTCGTCGACTTGGTGGACCAGGTCGCTCCGCAGGCGCAACGGGCCTCGACGGCGTGATATTTCGGATGAATGCCTTCCTTCACAGCGACCTCCTTGGGGCGTTTCGAGAAACTCCTAGTATACAACAGCCGCCGGCTGGATTGAGCCCGGCGGCTGTTCGGCCATAGGCTCTAGGCGCTGGGCCTGGACGCAAGCGGTACAGGGCCCGAGCTACCGGCTCCAGGCCCTGGGCTTCGGGCTCTGGGCGACCTCAGGCGTGGACGCAAGCGGCACGGACGAACAACCACCGGATAGTCCGAAGCCCGGTGGCTGGTCGGGCGAGGGGCGGTGGAGGGCCTCCCAAGTCGGGACCGCAGGGACGACTCACAAAGACCGAACCTTCCTGCGTGAGGCTTGCTGGTTGGTCTGGAGCCCAGAGTCTAGAGCCTAGAGTCGGGTCTGTGATCAGCCCCTGTCCCACCGATGCGCCCGCAGCGCATCGTGCAGTCGAGGTGGCAGGCGGACGGCATCACTTGCCGCCAGGTTCCGTTCGACGTGCTCGCCCCGCCGCATGCCTGGAATCGTCGTCGACACGGCGGGGTGCTCGAGAATGAACCGGAGGGCGAGCTCGGGCATGTCCATGCCTTCCGGGACGAGCGGTTCCAGCCGCTCGACTCGGGCCAGAGTGTCTGCCAGGTTCGCGGCCGAGAAATAGGTGTTCCGCCAGTCGCCTTCGGGCCACTTGGCGTCGGGCGTGAGCGTGCCGGTGAGGCTCCCCTCATCGAACGGGACCCGCGCGATGATCGCAATGTTGTTCGCCTGACAGTACGGGAACAGCTGGTCCTCGGCAGACTGGTCGAAGATGTTGTACACGACCTGCACGCTATCAATCAGGCCGGTCTCGAGAGCGCGCAGCACGTTGGTAGGCTGCCAGCGGTTCACGCTGATGCCAAACGCCCTCACCATCCCTTCGTCCTTCAATGCGCGCACACCGCGCTGCCAGCCCGGGTCGTCGGCCCACGCGTCACTCCAGACGTGGAACTGCTGCAGATCGATGGCCTCAGCGTCGAGGTTGCGAAGGCTTATCTCGGTGTATTCCCGGATGTGGTCCGCTGGATAGGTGTCGCTCGCCGGGTCGGACGCGGCCGCCGGCCAGCGCATGTTCTTTGGCGGGATTTTCGTCGCGATTCGAATGGGCGCGTGGGGATATCGGCGTCGTGCCTCAGCGAGCAGCTGCTCGCTCTTCCCGCGGCCGTAGGCCCACGCTGTGTCGAAGAACGTGCAGCCGAGAACGATGGCACGACCGAGCGCTGCGACAGACTCCTCGTCGTTCGAGCCTGTCCACCCGCCCATGCCCCACATCCCGTAGCCGATCTCCGAGACCGGCCACCCTGTGCGTCCGAACGTGCGCTGCTGCATTGCCCGATTCTACAAGCCGCGTCCCAACGCGCGTGGTCGCGCTCGTCGCCGGTTCGACGAGCCTGTCGCTCATGGTCGTGCGCGTCGGCACGCGGAGGCGACCGCGGCGCGCGTCATATAATTGCAGGTCATGCAAGGCGGGGAGTTTGATGAGGTCGCGTTCTTCAGAGCCATCCACGAATCTGGAGCTCGAGCGCTACTGATTGGCCGCCGCGCGCTCGTGCTGCTCGGCCTTCCCGTCCTGACCGCTGACTACGATTTCTGGATCGCGATCGACGACATCGCGGCGTTCAATGCCGCTGCCGTCCGGTGCGACCTCCATCCAACCGTTGGACCTGAAGAGGCCAGGCGGCGCGGACGATATGCAGTGGAGAACGACGAACATGTCGACGTGCTCGTCGCGCGGTCGGTTACGACGGTCGATGGAGTGGCGGTCGCGTTCGACACTATCTGGGCGCGTCACCGGACGATCGCTCTGGCGCCCGGTGTCGACGTTCAGCTTCCTGTGATTGACGATCTCATCCTCACGAAACGCTTTGCAGATCGGCCGAAGGATCTCGAAGACATTCGTCTGCTGCGAATTCTCAAGGGGGAGTCGAAGGCATGACCGGCGCACAGGCGTCCGCTCGGGCTTTCAGTAACCGTTCAATCGAACCGGCGGAGGCTCGCGCATATCTCGATGTGCCTGTGACCGACGCCGAGCGTGACGACGTCCTGGCGCTGGTCCGGTGGTTCGAGTGCCGCTACCCCACGCCGGCCGAGCGGCTGGCCTACGTACGTCGTGCCTACTCGCGGTGGCAACGCACGCTGGGCATCGGCGCTCCAGAGAGTCCCGTTTCTGTCAGGGCTTCAGCTTCCCGCGTCGAAACAGCACTCCCGTCGGAGTGAGCTTCACTACTTTTCGCAGGCTGGAAGCCCAGGGTCAGTTGAGGACAACCGTAAATCGGCGATGTCAGGGCTCTCTGCGCGGCCGTCCGAACGTCACTTGGCGGGCGTCTGTGCCTTCAGTTGCTCGGTCCAGTTCTGGACCAGATGGATTTCGGGCGCGGCCGGCGCCTGCCCGTCGGGTCCTGGCGCATCCTTGAGGAGCAGAAACCGCTTTCCATCCCGCGAGACGTCGTAGTGGCGTCCGGAGTTGGAAGGGACGGCATACGGGCCCTTCACGACAGGCTGGGGAGTGCCGAGCGGCAGCTCCGTACGACTTGTGCTTGCGCGTACGGGCACCGCCATGATCGTGTCCGGCGCGACGTAATAGAACAACTCGCGCCCATCCCTCGACCAGAGCGGTCGGGTGCCACCGCCGGTCGAAACCTGCTGCCGGCCCGTATCGACCTCGGGAAACGGCCGCACGTAAACCTCATCTCGAGTGGACTCGTTGGATTGGTACGCCAGCCACCGCCCGTCTGGCGAGATCTCGGCGTTGACTTCGCTCGCGGCCGACTGCAGCAGCATCTTGGTTGTGTGCGTTGCCAGTGTGATGACGCCCAAGTCGAAGGGTGGGTCTGGCGACGTGGTAAAGAGCAGTTGTGCACTATCCGGTGAAAACGATTGTGGGTTCAGAACCTGGGCGCCGCCGGAGAGGCGCTCCATCGTGCCGGACCCGTCGAACGTCTGCCAGTAGATGCTTTCTACACGATCGCGTACTGCCGTGAAAGCGACCCGCTTGCCGTCCGGCGTCCAGACGGGCACTCGATTGAGGTCTGGGTCGATGGTCAGGCGCTGCAAGATCGGGCGGGCGAAATCCCAGATCCAGATGTCGTTCTGCTCGTCGCGAGAGTCCAGCGCCACGCGCATGCCGTCCGGCGAGAGGCGGGCGTACGTGTAGGCCCGTGGCGGCGCAGGGATTGCCTCTTCGTGCCCCGCGCGATCCACCCACACCAGTGTCCGGGGTGGCACACCGAGAGACCCGGTCGCGTAGACCAGCGAGCCGTCCGCGGCGACCGCGAACTCAGCCGCTCCTGCTGATCCAATGCCTACTCGCCCGACGACTGCTACCGGAGTACCGGTGACTACCAGGCGGCGCGCGTCGAACGCCACCGCACGCAGGGCGCCGTCGGCCGTTCCAAACAGAAGATGGCCCGTGGGCGAAAAGCGGGCGCTCGTGCCGTCGAGCAGCGGCGTCACCTGTCCAGTTGACAGCGACACGACAGCCACGCGCGCGCTCGTCACCGAGCCTTTGATAACCGTGAAGAGCGCGGCACGTCCGTCGGGCAGGACGTCCGGCCACATATGGTCCTCTCCACTGGCCGGATCGGGTGTTGTCAGCCGTTCCGGTGTGCCCCCGGCTGCCGACACCCGCAGCAGGCCCTTGCTCCGGTTCGTGGCGAACACGATCGTGTCATTCGGTCCCCAGCTCGCGCCACGCAGTGTATCGCCTTTCAGAGAGCAGACGATTTGCGGCGCCCCGCCGAGTACCGGAGTCCGCTTCAGCGTGGCGTCACGCCCGTCGAAGTAGGCGATCCATTGGCCGTCTGGCGAGAACACGGGTCCGTTAGCGCCGTCGGTCCCTCGCATCGGAACTGCTTGAGTTTGATCGGCGGTCCGGAGATAGAGTTGCCCGGTCGTCGTGCCCGAATCGGGCGCCGCTCGATACACGATGCGCGATCCATCGGGCGCAATCGCCAGACTTGCGCCGCCGCCGCTGGCGCGCATCGGATCTGCCCCCGTCGTCGCGATTGTGAAGTGCGCCAGACGAGGCACAGACGCAGCCGGCGTACGCCACTCGAGGACTGCCGCCGACACCCCAGCCCCGACAAGGACACCGATCACCCACGGCAGCGCCCGACGCCAGCGTGGCGCCGCACGCGTGACGCCGACCGCCACAGCGCCTTCCTGCGCGCCGGCCAGCACCTCGTCGATCAACACGCGCGCCTCGCCGATGTCTCGCAGCCGCCGCTTCGGATCGCGTTCCAGACAGCGGGCGAGCAATCGTCGCAGTCCGGCCGGCGTCTCGGCCGGTAGCGCGTTCCACTCGACGTCCTGCCGCAGCACCGCAGCCAGGACGTCCGAGATCTCCTCGCCTTTGAACGCGCGTGCGCCGGTAAGCATCTCGTAGAGGACGACGCCAAACGCCCAGATGTCGGCGCGTCGATCGACGGCCTTCCCGCGCGCTTGCTCCGGGCTCATGTACGCGGCTGTTCCGATGATCACGCCGACGCCCGTCATTGTCGCTGGGGAGGTAAGCGTCGGGGACGCTGACAGGTCTGGTGAGTCAGGCCAATAGACACCTGCAGCCCCGGCCGCGGCCCCGTGCCTACCCGACGCAGCGTCCATCGCTTTCGCGAGCCCGAAGTCGAGGACTTTCACCACACCGTCGTCGCGGATCTTGATATTCGCCGGCTTCAGATCGCGGTGGACGATGCCGTGCTCGTGGGCGGCTTCGAGCGCGTCGGCAACTTGGCGCGCGATGGACAGGGCTTCGTCAACCGGTAGGCCCTGGTGCCTCGTGTCGCCCGGTCTTGGGTTCTGGGTTTTGGCCTCTGGGCTGGGCCCGCCCTGGTGCTGCGGAATGCCGACAGCCTGAGGCTTGAAGCCCGAAGCCAACATCTCTTGAAGCGTCGGCCCCTCGACCAGCTCCATCACGAGCGCGCTCGTGCCGCCGGATCGTTCCAGTCCGTATATCGCCGCGATGTTCGGGTGGTTGAGCGCGGCCAGGACTTCCGCCTCGCGTTGAAACCGCGCGAGGCGCTCCGCGTCCGACGCCACCGAGTCGGGCAGCACCTTGATGGCGACGGCCCGCTTCAAGTTGGTATCCGTCGCGCGATAGACCTCGCCCATGCCGCCAGCGCCAAGAGCGGAGAGGATCTCGTACGCCCCGAGGCGCATGCCGGGAGAGAGAGTCATTGCCGCGTGGATTATACGGGCCTGACGCGGCACGGACCACAACCCACCGGCTGGTCCGAACGCGGTGGCTGTTCTCACATGGGCTATGGGCTTTGGGCGCTAGGCTCTAGGCGCGGACGCAAGCGGCACGGACGGCCACAGGTACGCCCAACAGAGACCAACGCTGCTGCGTGAGGCTTGCCGAGAGGCCCAGAGCCAGTAGCCCAGAGCCCATCGCCGAAGACGCCTTACCCCTTGCCGGCCGACATCGACGCCAGGAAATCCTGGTTCGTCTTGGTCTTGCCCATCTTCGAGAGGAGCAGCTCCATCGCTTCGACCGGAGACAGAGGGGTGAGCACCTTGCGCAGCACCCAGACGCGGTTCAGGTCTTCCTTGGGAAGCAGCAGTTCTTCCTTGCGGGTGCCGCTCTTCTGGATGTCGATGGACGGGAACACTCGACGATCGGTCAGCTTGCGATCGAGATGAATCTCGAGGTTGCCCGTGCCCTTGAACTCCTCGAAGATGACTTCGTCCATGCGCGAGCCCGTGTCGACGAGCGCGGTCGAGATGATGGTGAGTGACCCGCCTTCTTCGACGTTGCGCGCCGCGCCAAAGAAGCGCTTCGGACGCTGGAGCGCGTTGCTGTCGACACCGCCAGACAGGATCTTGCCCGAGGGCGGGACGATCGTGTTGTAGGCACGAGCCAGACGCGTGATCGAGTCGAGCAGGATGACCACGTCTTTCTTGTGCTCGACGAGGCGCTTCGCCTTCTCGATGACCATCTCGGCGACCTGCACGTGGCGCTGCGCGGGCTCGTCGAAGGTGGAGGACACCACCTCGCCGCGAACGGACCGCTGCATGTCGGTCACTTCCTCGGGCCGCTCGTCGATGAGCAGCACGATCAGGTAGACCTCGGGATGGTTGTTCGTGATGCTGTTGGCGATGTTCTGCAGCAGCATGGTCTTGCCCGTGCGCGGCGGCGCGACGATGAGGCCGCGCTGACCCTTGCCGATCGGCACCATCAGGTCGAGTACCCGGGCCGAGAGGTTGTCGCTGTCGGTCTCGAGCTGAATACGATTCTGCGGATAGAGCGGCGTGAGGTTCTCGAAGAAGACCTTCTCGCGTGCCCGCTCGGGCGGCTCGAAGTTGACCGCTTCCAC
>JBEBGB010000801.1:0-2462 GCA_040081675.1 Vicinamibacterales bacterium | reverse complement strand
GGGCTCCCAGCGCTCGCCGTCGACCGCTCGGCGATTGGCGAGGCGTTGTACACGCTCATCGACAACGCCAGCAAGTACTCGCCGCTGCACACGACGATCAACCTGCGCGCTGTGCCGGAGGGCTCGCGATATGTGCGCATCTCGGTCGAGGACGAAGGACCAGGCATTCCCGTGGAGCTGCGCGAGCAGGTGTTCCAGAAGTTCTTTCGGATTCCTGGTCGAGAGTCGGTGGACCCCAGGAGAACCGGCATCGGGCTGGGCCTGCCGATTGCCAAGCGTCTGATCGAATCGCAGGCCGGACGAATCGACATCGAGTCCCCGCCGTCGGGGCGAGGCACGACCATCGCGCTGACGCTGCCATGCGTGGCGCCCGAGTTCGACACAGAAAGCATGCAGGCGCCGGTGGCGCTGCACGCATAGGAGAGCGTCATGGATGTCGCAGAAGCGTCGCGCGTATTGGTGGTCGACGACGAGCCGCAGATTACGCGTGTGCTCAAGACCGTGCTCACCAGCCAGGGCTACAGCGTCCGGTCTGCTGCGGAAGGAGAGTCGGCGCTGGTCAACTTCAGGGAGTGGGCTCCAGAGCTGGTCATCACCGATCTCGCCATGCCGCACATGGACGGCGTCGAGCTGTGCCGTCGCATTCGAGAAACCTCGAATGTGCCGATCATCGTGTTGTCGGTGAAGGGCGAGGAGCGGACGAAGGTGGACGCGCTCGACTCGGGTGCCGACGACTACGTAACCAAGCCATTCGGCATCGATGAACTCATGGCGCGCGTGCGGGCGGCGCTGCGTCGCAGTGGTGGCGAGTCGTCGCCCGAGCCCTCGTCATTCGAAGCAGGCGACTTCCGCGTGGACATGGACGCGCGTCGTGTTCACACGCAGGGCCGCGAAGTGCGACTGACGCCGAAAGAGTTCGACCTGTTCGTGTACATGGCGCGGCATCCGAACCGCGTCCTCACGCATGCGGCGTTGCTCGAAGCCGTGTGGGGTCAGGCCTCGCAGGAGCAGCCAGAGTACCTGCGTGTCTTCATGGGACAGCTGCGCAAGAAGCTCGAGCCAGATCCGTCGAACCCGCGCTATCTTGTAACCGAGCCGTGGGTTGGTTATCGGTTCAATCCGAAGGGCTGACTTTCTTCGCTCAGGGCAGGTAGGGCAGGCATGGCAGGCATGGCAGGTGGGGCAGGCAAAACGCGCCTCGACGCTAAGGGCGCAACGCGTGGCACCTCAGTACGGGTGATCGTTATCGCCCTCGGCTTCGCCGCACTCGGTCTGCTGTCGAGCCGTTCCACGCGGGTCGTCGCGCAAGAAGGCACCAGTCTTTCCGGCACCTGGACGATCGACCGCGCTGCCAGCGAGTTTCCGCGGGAGCTTGGCTTCGGCGCGTCGTTCGTTCCAATTGAAGACGGCGCGCAAGACAACAACCGTAGACGCGGCGGTCGTCTGGGTGGCAACAATTCGCCGGGCGGTGTCTCTCCGGCGTTGAGACCGCAAGGCCCGAGCTACGACGATGGCCAGCGTCGGGAGCAGTTGACCGAGGAAGTTCGCACGCCACCGTCGCGTCTCACGATTGTCGAGAGTGTCGACAGTGTGACGATAACCGACGAAAACGGCCGCTCGCGAGCGTTCCATCCCGACAGTCGTGCCGAGACGCTGCAGGTTGGTGGCGTTCCAGTGTTGACCACTGCCCGGCGAGCCGATGGGAAACTGATCGTTCTCTACGCAGTCGAAGACCTACGTCAGATCCGCTACACCTACTCGCGATCGATGACGTCCCCCAACCAGCTGCAGGTCGACGTCGAGTTTCTCGAGCGCGGCAAGGGCGACGTCGTCCGACGCGTGTATGGGCCTCCTGGCCCGCAGGCGCCTGTCACTCCAACCGCCGCTGTGCCCAGCGGAAGCGCACCTGGTCAAGAGCGCGCCGGCGCCGGTTCGCCAGCAAAGCCAGTGTTGCCGAGAGCCGGCTCTGAATTCACCGGCCTGTCTCGCATCGGGATCGTCGTCGAGGAGCTATCGACGCAGTCTGTCGGTTGCGGATTGAAGCGCGACGAGGTCGAAGCCTCGGTGGCGAAGCCCTTCGCCGACGTTGGCGTCAGGGCGATCCGCAACGGCGATGAGGACACGTACCTCTACGTGAACATCATGACGTCCACACTACCGACCGGCATGTGCATCTCGAGATGGGACTGGTCAATCAGCTCCAGCACGGACGCCACGCTGTCCTATCAACGGACTCCGCTCCTCGCGCAGGTGCTGCTCGCCCGCAAGGGTGGTCTCAGTGGCAGCATGCCGCCCACCCATGCCGCAGACTTGCTGCGCGGCATGAGCGACGGACTGACTCAAATCGCGACCATCATCCGCGACGCGAACAAGTAGCCGCTGGTAGTCACGGCAGCAATTGGCGAATTGGCGAATTGGCGAATTGGTGAGTCGAATGCCTGTCATTCACCAGACCGCCGATT
>JBEBGB010000163.1:0-9507 GCA_040081675.1 Vicinamibacterales bacterium | reverse complement strand
TACCGTGCCCTCCGCCGTGTTGTTCGAACTCAACCCGACTGTCACGTTCGCCGTCGGCTGCGAGGTCAGCACCACCGTGAACGTCGCCGTGCCACCCGCCTCTGTCGTCGTCAAGCCCGAGGTCGGCGTCACGGTGATTCCGGCCGTGTCGTTGTCGGTATTCGTCACCGTGACGTCGCTCGGATTCAGGCCGTTGTAACCCGTGTCCGCACTGGTCGCCGCCGCCGTCACGATGGAGTAGCCGACACTGCCGTCCATCACGAAGTCGTCAACACCCGTCACGGTCACGGTTTGTGTCGAGTTCCAGTTCGCAGACGTGAACGTCAGCGACGAGGGCGAGACCGTACCTTCTGCCGTATTCGAACTGCTCAGGCCCACCGTGACGTTCGCCGTCGGCAGGCTGGTCAGCACGATGGTGAATGTCGCCGTACCGCCGGCTTCCGTTGTGGTCAGCCCGCTCGTCGGACTGACCGTGAAGCCCGCCAGCGGTGTGGCGGGCGAACCAGTCGGCGTGGCCCCGGTCGAATAGTTGCCGTTCGTGTCCTTCGCGAAGACCTTGTAGTAGTACGCCGTGCCGTTGGTCAGCCCCGTGTCGGTGCACGTGGCCGTCGGTGCAGTAACCACACACGCCACCGTGCTCGATCCGATGGTGTTCCCGACTGTGTAGGTCGCGCCTTCAACTGGCGTATCAGTGACGGCGGATGCCGTCCGGCGCAGGACAATGACCGATCCGAGATCGGCATCAGCTGGATTCGTCCAGGCCAGGACGGTCTGCGTGCTCCCTGCCGTGGCCGTCGATGACGTGACGTTCCCGGGCGACAGGTTGTCGACCGTGATCGTCGCGCCAGCGGTGTCGCTTCCGGTTTGGGCATTCGTGCCCGTCCACGCGCTGACGAGCGACGTCACGGAATAACTCGAGCCCGACGGCGCCGGCATTGCCGCATGAGTCTTCGGCGTCACCCGGATCTTGTACGTCGTCGCGCTGGTCGTCGCCGTGATCGACGTCGAGAGCGTAATGGCCGGCGTGTCGCTGCCAGGGTTCGAGGCCGACCCGTAGACCGTCGAGCCCGCGCTATCCGTGATCTCGACCAGGCTCAGTCCGCCGGACGTGCCTGCGGCCAGCGTCACCGTGACTGCGGTGATGGTATCGGTGCCGCTCGCTGTCTGGAACGTGAACGCGTCAGCCATTGTCGCCGAGCCGCTTGGAGCGATCGTGGCGTTTGATGGATCGCTGCCCGTCGCCAACGTCGTGAGATTCGGCGTGACCGGCGACCCAGTCGGCGTGGCACCGGTCGAATAGTTGCCGTTCGTGTCCTTCGTGAAGACCTTGTAGTAGTACGCCGTGCCGTTGGTCAGCCCGGTGTCGGTGCATGTCGCCGTCGGCGCGGTGACGACACACGCCACCGTACTCGACCCGATCGTGTTCCCAACGGTGTAGGTCGAGCCTTCGGTCGGCGTGTCGGTGACCGCAGACGTGGTGCGTCGCAGCACGATGATCGTTCCGAGATCGGCGTCCGCCGGGTTCGTCCAACTGAGCGACACCTGCGTGTTGCCGGATGTGGCGGTGGACGCAGTCGCGTTGCCGGGCGAGAGGTTGTCGATCGTGATCGTTGCGCCGGCGGTGTCACTTCCGGTCTGGGCGTTCGTGCCCGTCCACGCACTGATCAGCGCAGTGACGCTATAGGTCGACCCTGCCGGAGCCGCCATGTTCGCGTGGGTCTTCGGCGTGATCCGGATCTTGTAGGTCGTCGCGCTGGTCGTCGCCGTGATGTTGGTCGAGAGCGTGATGGCGGGCGCGTCGCTGCCCGGATTGGTCACCGACCCGTACACCGTCGAGCCCGCGCTGTCCGTGATCTCGACCAGGCTCAGTCCGGCAGACGTACCCGCGGCCAGCGTGACGGTCACCGCCGTAATAGTGTCCGTCCCGCTCGCGGTCTGGAACGTGAACGCGTCGGCCATCGTCGCCGAGCCGCTCGGCGCAAGCGTGGCATTCGAGGGATCAGTGCCGGTGGCCAGCGTGGTCGAATTCGGTGTAACCGGCGAGCCCGTTGGCGTGGCTCCGGTTGCGTAGTTGCCGTTGGTGTCCTTCGCGAAGATCTTGTAGTAGTAAGCCGTGCCGTTGGTCAGCCCCGTGTCGGTGCACGTCGCGGTCGGCGCGGTGACGACACACGCCACCGTACTCGACCCGATCGTGTTCCCAACGGTGTAGGTCGAGCCTTCGGTCGGCGTGTCGGTGACCGCAGACGTGGTGCGGCGCAGCACGATGATCGTCCCGAGATCGCCATCTGCCGGGTTCGTCCAACTGAGCGACACCTGCGTGTTACCAGATGTGGCCGTCGACGCTGTCACATTGCCGGGCGAGAGGTTGTCGACGGTGATCGTCGCGCCCGCGGTATCGCTTCCGGTCTGGGCGTTCGTGCCGGTCCACGCACTGATCAGCGCCGTGACGCTATATGTCGACCCCGCCGGTGCCGGCATATTCGCATGCGTCTTCGGCGTGACCCGGATCTTGTAGGTCGTCACGCTGGTCGTCGCCGTGATGCTGGTCGAGAGCGTGATGGCGGGCGTGTCGCTCCCCGGATTGGTCACTGACCCGTATACCGTGCTGCCAGCACTGTTGGTGATTTCAACCAGGCTTAGACCGGCAGACGTACCCGCGGCCAGCGTGACGGTAACCGCCGTAATGGTGTCCGTCCCGCTCGCGGTCTGGAACGTGAACGAATCGGCCATCGTGGCCGAGCCGCTCGGGGCGATGGTGGCATTCGAGGGATCAGCACCCGTCGCCAAGGTCGTGAGATTCGGTGTAACCGGCGAGCCCGTTGGCGTGGCGCCGGTCGAGTAGTTGTCGTTCGTGTCTTTCGCGAAGATCTTGTAGTAGTACGCCGTGCCGTTGGTCAGCCCGGTGTCGGTGCACGCCGCCGTCGGCGCGGTGACGACGCAGGCCACCGTGCTCGAGCCGATCGTGTTCCCAACCGTGTAGGTCGAGCCTTCGGTCGGCGTGTCCGTGACCACAGACGTGGTGCGTCGCAGCACGATGATCGAGCCAAGGTCGCTGTCCGCGGGATTGGTCCACGCAAGCGATACCTGTGCGTTGCCAGCTGTCGCCGTCGACGAGGTCACATTCGCGGTCGACTGGTTGTCGATCGTGATCGTGGCGCCCGCAGTGTCGCTTCCAGCGGGCGTGTTCGAACTGGTCCAGGAACTGACAATCGGAGAGACCGAGTACGTACTTCCAGCCGGAGCCGGCATGTTGGCGTGCGACTTCGGCGTGATGCGGATCTTGTACGTTGTCGCGGACGTCGTTGCCGTGATGTTCGTCGAGAGCGTGATGTTCGGCGTGTCAGTGCCCGGATTTGTCACCGACCCGTACACTGTGCTGCCGGCGCTGTTGGTGATTTCGACCAGGCTCAGACCGGCGGCGTCGCCGGCGCCAAGGCTGACGGTAATTGCCGTGACCGTGTCCGTGCCAGCACTTGTCTGGAACGTAAACGAATCGGCCATCGTCGCCGCTCCTCCAGGCGCGAGGGAGGCGTTCGACGGATCAGCCCCGGTCGCGAGGGTCGTGGTGATCGGCGCGAGAGAGGCGGCGACGCTTGCGCTTCGATTCACTCCGGTCTGGCTCCACGTCATGGTCGTGGATCCCGGAGTCGAAACGAGCTTGGTGCTCGATCCCATCGAGGTCGAGTTTCCGCTCAGGATGGCGTCCTGTGTCTGTCCAGACCCGGGCGCGAGATCGCCAGCGTCCTGGCCCGTCGTGAATCCATCAACAACCACCGCGCCGTTGGTCAGCGTCGTCAGACTGCTCGAGGCAATGCCGGCGTCATTGAAGCCCGAGCCGCTCGCTTCGGGCGCAGACTGTTTCACACCGTAGAACGACGTGGCAATGCCCATCGGGAAGTCGACAGCCGACGGGTAGGTCACGGCGACGGTATTGGTGCCAGTGGACGGTGCCAGTCGATACCAAAGGCTGGCGTTGGCGTAGATCGAACTGCCCGCGACATTGGTGACAAGCTTCGTCAACGCTTGACCGTTGTAGGTCACCGAACTGGGTTCGATGGCGCCTCCGGCGGTTTGCTGCTCCTCGCCTACGATGACGATGAGAATACGGTTCGACTGAACCGCCACTGTGTGTGACCAACTGAACGAGGACACAAACGTCGTCGCGTTCGAAGAAGATGTCGCGTCGATCGTGACCGCTGCCTCGACTCGCGCCGCAAATGCTTCCAGAATGAGAAGGAGCGCGATCGCGCTGGCCCACCACATCCGAGAACGGGCACCACGTGGGGTCGTCGGACCCTGAGGTTTTGTCCAGAGACACGTCACCTGAGCACGTCGCACGCGACGCGCAATAGCGTGAAATGCCGTTCCAGGCCTAAGGCCGTTCCCTCGGACCAATTCGCGGCGAACCTCCCGTTCGCCGATTCCGTGCTGCGACTGACACGCCCTCTTGTGACAAAGGTGTAGGCAGCCGTCCTACGAATGCAGGCGTTTCCACCATGGCAAGGCCGGTACCTCAGAACGCGTCGACGCAAGGCGAGCGGGGTCGGCGTGCAACTGCGCGCATAAGGCTGCGAGGGTTGGCAATCGGGACGTCGAGTGGAGACGACAATCCACGTCGCCGGCGGCACCCTCGAGAACTCGATGACGGCGCGTCGGTCAAAGCGTCGCTGCACCGACATAGCTAACCGCGCAGATACCCGGTCGGGCTGTGCAAACGCGAGAAGGCTTAGGGGCGGGGTTGGCGGAGCGGAATCGGCGGGGAGATTCGCGAGGGGTCAGAGAGGCGGGTCGGACGCTGGGTGCTGCCACGAGGCGACTCGTGGCAGACACCTCTCAATTGATGGAGTCGACTATCCGACGCGCGCGAAGCCTTTCATCTGCAGGTTCATCATCGACGTCAGGGCCCACAGGTCGATCTGAATGTCGGGGTTCACCTGCTTTGCGTCGATCTTGCGTCCGCCAAGAGCCTGACCGCATGCACGGAACTCGACACCGGCCTGCTTCAGCGCGTGAATGAGCGCGATGTTCGGATTGTCTTTGCCGTACCGCTCCCTGTACGCCTCGTTCGTCATGACGATGTCGAAGTCGGGACTGCGCTGGTGGAACATGACGACCAGGTGACGATGGTCGGCTGGCACGTTGTACTTGCCGAGCGTGTTCAAGTACCGCGCGATGGTCGGCAGCATCGGGTTCACTTCGGCGGCGGGATCCTTCGCGCCGTTGGACACCGAAAAGAGGATCTTGTAGTCGATCTTCGGGTCGGGCAGTTCGGCTGCGCCCGGGACATCCTTTGCCGCCTCATACCCAGGCACCAGCAAAGCCCCGCGGCCTTCGGCTGCAGCACTCGTGTGTGTGGACGAAGCGAAGGCAAGCATCAAGAGCGTGGCGGCGCCGACGGTAGCAATCGTCCGCATGTCGAAACTCCTCGGAAAGCGCGCGGGCGTTGCTGGCCCGCGCCGTAAGCTGGATTCTCGCTCAAATCACGGCGTCGTCATAGACGGAAGCGCGTTGTAATGCAGCGCCTGCGCCCGCTGAGGCTGTCTAGTTCTTCTTCAACTCGTCCACCATCCGCTGCAGGCGCGGGTTCGGGAAGCTCTCGAGCACCGACTCCAGTTCGGCGATCGCCAGGTCCTTGTGTCCCGTCGCTTGATAGGCGTCCGCCAGCAATGTCGCCCGCCGGGCGACCAGGATTCGATTCTCTGCTGGAACCTGAATGGGCTTCAGCGCATCCACGGCGGCCTGGGGATTCTTCTGATCGATGATGAGCGACTCCGCTGCGAGCAGCGCCACTTCCGGATCGGACGGGAAACGTGCTGCTGCTGCGCCGATGAGCGCCGAGGCTTCGTTCGAGAGACCCGCTGCGCGATCGGTCATCGCTTGCTGGTAATAGCCGGCCAGGAGCAGGCGTTCCACGTCCTTGGGATCGCCCAAACGAGTGCCGACGCCCCCCGCGTAGGCGTACACCAGTTTCCCGCCGTGCTCGCCTGCCTCGTACACCGCGACGACCGCCGCCAGTCCTACGGCTGCGGAGACCAGACGAACGATCTTCACCTTGGACGACCGGCGCATCGCCAACCCGACGAGTTCAACGAGCCCGAGTGCGAGCAACACCTGCTCGGCGCGCTCCCCCGCCTCCTCGTGCTCAACAACCGCTGCGCGAACTCCGGGCATCCGCTCGACAGGACCGTGCGCCGCCGTGCCCGTGCTCGTCGACACGAAGGCAGCCACCGCCGCCAGCAGTAACAACGTCGTGGCTGCAGGACTGGCGAACGCGGGCTTGCCAACGAGTGAGACGAGTCTGAACGCGACGCCAACGATCGCGAGGACGATAGTGAAATGGACAACCTGGGGGTGCATCGCCGCGGGAAACAGTGCGTTCATCGTGGGGCCCTTCTCGAGAATGTGCGTGTCGGTCGCGGGAGAGTCATCGCTCGGTCGGATGTGCAGCGCGTCAGTCTGCCTCTGTTGTCGCCGCAGGACAAGGTGAAATCATGGTGGTGACGCACTTGGCGCACGAGAAACTCTCAGGCGCGGCTCCAAAAGACGAATGGCGCGACCTCTTGCGAAGACGCGCCATTTCGTTGAGCGAGTTGTCTCTCGTACTACTAGAAGCGGACGCCGATGCCGGCCCCAATGCGACTGACATTGATGCTGGACGGGTCCGTGTTCACGCGGCTGAAGCGAAAGCCGGCGTCGAAGATGACTGACGAGGTGATGTCGTACACCACGCCTCCCCCTCCACCAATCATCAGCTTCGATTCAGTGCCCGCCAGATCAGTGCCGAGCACGATGCCGTAAGTGGTGCTCAGCTTGTCGGTGACGTCGGTGCCGGCGACAGTGAACTTGACGTCGCGCTTGACCTTTGCCAGTCCACCGGCGACCTCGACGTACGGATGCAGCTTGTCGCTGTACGGGATGCTGTACCGCACACCAACCTGGCCGAAAGCAACCGGCTGCTTCACCGTGTAGGCCACCGCCGCCGACTGCAGTGTGGTCAGACTGGAGGCGATGACTTGCGCCGTTGCGCCGAGCGTCTTTGGTGCTGCGTCGCGCACCAGACCGAACTCCGCGATCACCGCAATGCGTGGCGCCAGCATGACGCCGCCCTCGATGCCAAACGACTGACTCGTGACGTTGCCGAACGCCGATTGCGCGACGCCTTCGATAAAGCCCGTCGACTCGTCCGACGCTGACTGCGCGTGTGCGACACCTGACAGGGCCAGCATTCCAACCAGACCCGCGACCATCAATTTCATCTACTCGTCTCCTCTAAGGATTGGAAAGCGCCTTACCGGACGCCCGGTGCCGCAAACGTGATTTCTGGCGCAAGCCTCGAGCCGCGGCTCGTATCGCGCCAGGGCTGCACGATGACCTGTGTGCGCTCATCCACCGTTCGCCTCACCGCACCCGCACGCGCCACCGAGGTGATGGCGTAACCGACGAGTTCTCCGACCTTCGGTACCCACGACGAGAACGGCTGACCGAATCCGGCGTCGGGTCCGATAGTGGTCGTCCCCTGACCGGCCTTGCACACGCTCGGAGCCGTGCGGTAGATCCATTCGCCCGCGCCCCCGTACCACGTGCCGCCGATCTTCGCGAAGTACCACTGATTGGCGAACACGCCGAAGTTCGGATCGTCGCCCGGGCCACCGTAGGGCCACAGCGAATCGGGCCAACCGGGGTCGGTGAACTTCGTGCACAACGGTCCACCGGCGGCCTCGCTGCCGTCCTGTTCAACCGACTGAAGGAAGCCGGTGCGCCGCCAGCCCGAGATGTTGGGACTGTTCAGGTACACGACGCGCGAAAGGTCGATCGTCAGGCTCGTCGCGAACGACGCGGTGGCACTGACAGGACTGCTGATGCCGTTCAAGGCATCGATCGCTGTGACGCGCCAATAGAGCGTGGTCTCACCTGGCAGTTCGGTCTGGGCAACGTAACTGGTGCTGCTCGGGCCTTCGTTCACCGTGGCGGTAATCAAGATCGGGCTGAACGCTTGGCTCGATGAGATCTCGAACCTGTACGTGATCGGACCGGCAGGACCACTCTTCTGTGCGTTGGAGACGGTGAAGGTGGGCAGCGCGTTTGTTCCGGCGCCAGACACAGGCGTCACAGGCGTGGGCGCGTTGACGACGATGGGCGGACCTACGGTGAACTTGTAGGTTGCGCCGTAAACACCCTCGGTTCCGCCGGATGAGGCCTTGGCGTGCCAGTAGTAATCGGTCGCGCCCGCGAGCTGGTCCAGCTTCACGCTCGTCTGGCCGCTCGCACCTTCAGCGACCGCCGACTTGGTCTGCGTCTTCGCGTTGAAGTTGGCGTCCGTCGACACCTCGAAGGTGTACGTCGTGGTGCCGGGTTGAGTGACGACCGCGTTCGCGATCGACAGAGTCACCGGCTGGTCGATGTATCGAACCGACGCGTTCTGTGCCGGGAGCGCACCCTTGGGCGCGACAACCGACGACGAACCCGACGGCTGCGTCGAACTGCCGTTGCAGCTGGCCATCGAAAGAATGGCCGCTCCGATGGTTACAAGTGTTCCGACACGCATCTTCATAGGTTAGACATCCAGACACTTGCCCGCAGCCTTCCACAGGCAACCGTTGAGAAAAACAATCACGTCCACTGCGATGACGGGAGACCTCTTCATGCCGACGCGCGGCGACTCTTCGTGCCGCTTCGTTTGCTTCCGCCATTGACCTGCTCGACGACGATGATGGATCGGCTGTGAAACATGAGTCCGTGATCGCGCCGCCAGGAGCCCAGCTTTGCGCGAAGAGACTCGAGCGCTTCGCGTTCGCGGGCATCGATGCTTCTGTCCGACAGCCGGTCGATCACCGCGAGCTCGAGATCGCTCATGCCACGACCGGGATCGAGCGCCAGAAAGGCTCGCGTCTCGCTCAGTGGAATCAGATTCACACCCGGCAGGACCTTGAACACCGAGCGGTTCACGACGATCAGCGATCGTCGCGTCCCGATCTGGGCCAGCTCCACGTCGGGCTCGCGCGTCTCCCCTTGTACACTACGGGGCTCGCGTTCGAGCAGTTTGACTATGGCCCAGCCGGTATCCGGATCGACCCGGTTCAGCGCCTGCAGCGTGTCGTCAGGGAGCGTGACGGAGACCACATGCCCGGGCCTGCCGAACTTCGGCGGCCGGCCGCGCTTGGGCGAATCGTCGGTGGCTCTGCTATTGGGGTCACGGCGCATGCAACCCACAGATTGTATCGGCGTTCGACGAATTGTTTGTCATAAATTCGTCGCGGCCTCAATTTGTTCGTGAGAATGTCTCGCCGGATTCAGCCAAGGCCGTAATCGCGCGCGGGCTGTCGTCGGGAGAAATAGAAAGGGCGGAGTGCGCAGGTGTCCTGCGGCTCCGCCCTTTGTCTTCCCGTCGGTCCGAGCTTCGCGACTACTTCGTGACCGTCACAGTGACGCTGTCGCCACCCGTCAAGGCACCGTCGTCGGCCAAAGCCCGAAGCACGTAGGTGCCCGGCTCGGAGAATGTCACTTTCA
>JBEBGB010000800.1:0-2466 GCA_040081675.1 Vicinamibacterales bacterium | reverse complement strand
TCGAGGACGAGAAAGGGAAACCGGCCGTTGCCGGCAACGAGTCCGAGGTGCACGCTACTCGTCCGAGGGCACGTCCTCGGTACGGCGCGTGGCACGCCGGAGGATGACACCGCGTTCCGACTTCCGGATGAAGTCCACGAGATACTGGACGTCGGCGCACGCCAGGGTCTGATCCGCTTCGATCTGCTGAAGGGCGCCGGTGGTATTCAGCTTCGATTGCAGCAGATAGCGGAACGAGCGCTTCAGCCGCATGACCGTATCGTTCGAGAATCCCCGCCGCGTCAGCCCGATGGTGTTCAAGCCGTAGATGCGAGCGCGGTTGCCAACCGTGCGTGCATACGGAAGGGCGTCCTTGGTGACGACCGAGTAGCCGCCGATAAACGCGTACCGGCCGACGCGACAGAATTGATGGACGCCAGAACCGGCGCTGATGTTGGCGTAATCCTCGACGTGGACGTGGCCGCCGAGCGTCGCCATGTTGCCGAAGATGGTGTAGTTGCCAATGTGGTTGTCGTGGGCCACATGCACGTACGCCATGAACACGTTGTGGTTGCCAATCCTCGTGACGCCGCCACCGCCGGCTGTCCCGCGATTGATCGTGACGAACTCGCGAAACACGTTGTGCGTCCCGATGACGAGCCGGGTCGGCTCGCCCCTGTATTTCAGATCCTGCGGTGCCAGGCCAATCGACGCGAACGGATAGATCTCGGTGCCTTCACCGATGTCGGTCCACCCGTCGATGACGGTGGATGCGCCGATCTTGCAGCCAGGACCGATGGTGACGTCGGGACCAATCAGGGCCAGCGGACCAATCGACGAACCGGCTCCGATTCGCGCTCGCGGATGCACGTTGGCCGATGGATGAATCGAGACGCCGTCCTTCACGATGCCGAGCACCAGTTCGCACTCCGTTGCGAGGTGCTCGCCGGCGTACGCCGACGCCTGTGCGAAGGCGATACCGCCTCGACGGCGCACGAGCGTGATCTCCAGCCGTAGCCTGTCGCCGGGAACGACCTGGCGCCTGAACTTCGCGCCGTTCACGCCACGAAGATAGACGTGCGTCAGCGGTGTCTCCTCGCCGTCGCGAACCAGAATGGCCGCCACCTGCGAGAGAGACTCGACCATCAGCACGGCTGGGAGCAGTGGCGCACCCGGGAAGTGACCCTGGAAAAACTCTTCGCTGATGGTCACATTCTTGACGGCGACCAGACGCTTGCCCGGCTCATGTTCGAGCACGGCGTCGACCAGCATGGAAGGAAAGCGGTAGCACAGGCGGTCCAGCGCCTGGGGTATGTTGATGGACGACACTCGTGTCAGTCTAACCCGCCTTGGTCTTCGAGCCTACGTGGCTCAAAACCCGTCCTCGTGAGGCGCGCCAGCGTCCAAAGCAAGTAAGGTTGTCGCGCGCAGAGCGAAACGCCCATAATAGAGAAAGCTTCAAGGAGCCCAATGAGCCGATTTCCGCTAGCTGCGCTCGTGGCAGCTGTTCTGTTCAGCTCGGCGTGCAGCAATACGCCGACGACACCCACGACGACCACAACCGAAACCGTCACCGACACGTTCTCTGGCACGCTCAGTCGCAACGGGGCGTCGAGCTACGCCTTCAGCGTGGCGACCGCAGGATTCGTGTACGCGACGTTGACTTCTGTAGCCGACTCGACCACGGTCGTGGGTCTCAGCCTGGGTACGTGGACCGGCACGTCGTGCACCGTGGTCCTGTCGAACGATCAGGCCGTACAGGGAACGACCGTCACCGGTTCGGTGACCGGCCTCGGCACACTGTGCGCGCGCGTGTACGACGTGGGCAAGGTCGCGAGTCCGATCGACTACCAGGTCACCGTCGTTCATCCCTGACGCGCTTGTCGAATGATGCTCGGCGGTGCGCGGTCGCACCAAGCGTCGCCAAATAGAAACGCGGACGGAAGCAGGTTTCTGCTCCTCGTCCGCGTCTGCGTGCCTTGGCGATGTGACGGCGTGCGATTACTTGGCGCCGACCGGCTTCTTGTCGAGCCGGGCCACCGCTTCGAGCGTCAGGTCGATGCCCGGTTCGGCCCAGATCACCCCAGAGTCGCCCGCGCTGAAGAGAACCTGCAGGCCCTTCTCCTTCGACAGTGACTCGAGCACCGGCATCAACTTGAGCTGAAATTCCTGCTGCAGCTGCTGCTGAAGCTCGTTGAGTTCAGCCTGGGCGTCCTGCTCGAAGCGCTGCCCTTCGACCGTCTGCCGTTCGATGTCCTTCTGCAACTGCCCACGTGCGGCATCGCTCATGACGCTGCCACTGGTCTCGAGCTTCTGCTGGTTCGACTGCAGCAGCTTGGCCTTGTCGGCGGCTTCCGTCTGTTTCTTCTGGGCCACCGCGTTCACTTTCGCGGCGGCAGCCTTGCCGTCCGCAGACAACTGCGCAATGGCCTGGAGGTTGACGAAGCCGACCTTGGCACCCTGTGGGAATGGCGCCCACGCCAGCAC
>JBEBGB010000799.1:0-2467 GCA_040081675.1 Vicinamibacterales bacterium | reverse complement strand
TCGTCGTAAGACGATGTGTTGGAGGTTTTGTATGACCCGTACACGCACCGTGTTCGTCTGCGCTCTTTCTGCCAGCCTGGCCTTCGCCGCGACCACCGCGTTGCACGCAGACGTGCGTTCGGACCAGAAGACGAAGTTTCAGCTGGCCGGACCGCTCGGCAAGGTCGTCAACTTCTTCGGCGGGAAGGCTGCGCGGGACGGGGTCACATCAACGGTTGCTGTCAAAGGCGACCGGAAACTGACCATGAACGACTCGACGGGCCAGATCATCGATCTCGCCGAGGAGAAGATCTACGACCTGGACATCAAGAAGAAGCAGTATTCGGTGATCACCTTCGCGGACCTGCGCCGCCAGATGGAAGAGGCGCGAAAGAAGGCGGAAGAGGAAGCACGCAAGGAGCAGGCGGCCGCCAAGGACGAGCCGAAGGAAGAAACGAAGGCCGACCCGAACGCCAAACAGTACGACGTCGACTTCGAGGTGAAGAACACCGGCGAGCAGAAGCAAATCAACGGCTTCGCCACGACCCAGTCGATCATGACCATCACGGTTCGCGAGAAGGGCAAGACGCTGCAAGAGAGCGGCGGCATGGTGCTCAACAGCGACCTGTGGCTCACACCGTCGATTCCCGCCATGAAGGAAGTCGCCGAGTTCGACATGAAGTACGCGGCGAAGTTGTTCGGTCCGATGATGAGCGGCGCGTCGGCCCAGGACATGGCGTCGGCAATGGCGATGTATCCCGCGATGAAGCCGGCGCTCGAGAAGATGGCGGCCGAAGGTCGCAAGCTCGAGGGCACTGCGGTCCTCACGGTCACGACCCTCGACGCAGTGAAGTCGGCGGAGCAGGTCGCGGCCGAGCAGAAGCCTGGCGCCAGTTCGTCATCGTCTGGCAGTTCCGCGCCGACCAGCGTGGGCGGGTTGCTTGGTGGTTTCGGCAAGCGCATGGCGCAGCGCAAGAACAACGACGAAGCGGCTCCGGCAGCTCAGAAGGACCGTGCCACGGTCATGACGACCACGAGCGAAGTGCTGAAGGTGGCAACGGCGGTGAGTGCGGAGGAAGTGGCCGTGCCGGCTGGCTTCAAGGAAACGAAGGGATCCAGGTAGGCTGCGGTCCGAAAGGCCGGGCGGTCGGGAAGGCCGGGAATGTTCATTCGGCACCGCGACCGCTCGAACCACGCCCGAATGATGCTGTGCCCACGCGCTTCGAGAGCCTTTCACACGGCTCTCCTTGCCGTGGGCACTCTTGTGTCTGCGCCACTGCTGTCGGCGCCCGCTCTCGCTGCGGACTCCCGCGGCATCTCATTCCTCATCGTCGACCTGCGCGGCGGCGCGACGCTCGCGTCCGAACGGCCCGATATCGCCGATCGCCCCATCCTGCCTGGTTCGGTCATGAAGATCGCGGCGATTGCGGCAGCGATGGAGTCCGGCACCATCGATGAGCGGACGCGCATCGTCTGCTCACGGAGCGTGGTCGTCGACGGCCATCGCTTGACGTGCACGCATCCGGATCTGCATCGCGCCCTCACGCCCGCTGAAGCGCTGACGCATTCGTGCGACGTGTATGTGGCGACAGTCGCCGCGCGGCTTCCACGTGCGGCATTCGATCGCGCACTTGCCGGCCTGGGCCTTCCGCCGAGCAGTGTTGCGGCATCGGTGCAGGCGTCGGCGCTTGGACTCGAAGGCAGTCGGGTTCCGGCGCGCAGGCTGATGAACGCGGTTGTGCGCATCGCGAGCCAAACGACTCCGCTGCCGTGGAAACCCAGCACCCTGGACGTTCTGCGGCTCGGGTTGCGAAACGCCGCGCACGATGGAACGGCGGAGGCGCTCGGCGCCGCAGGCATTGACGCACTGGCCAAGACGGGCACCGTCGATGCGGGCGGCGTGTCGCAAGGACTTGTCGTTGGCGTCACACCGTCCAGCAACCCAACGATGGGATTCACGCTGATCGCATCGGGCGGTGCAGGCCGTGACGCTGCGAGTCTGATCGCCGCACGTCTCCGCTCGGTGTCGACATCGGACGCTGCCGCTGGCCGCCGACGAGTTGACTCTTCGCCGTCGCCTGGCGCCGCGGCAGGCGCGGAGCAGCGGAACGGCGAAGTGAAGCCAACGCCTGGCAGTTCGCCGAAAGGTGCAGTGATCCGGATCGGCGTGGCGCAACCCAAAGGCGGCTACGTCGTGAAGGCGGTGCCGCTCGACGAGTACGTGGCCGGCGTCGTCTCTGCGGAAGCAGCGTCTGGGAGCGGAGCGGCGGCACTTGACGCCATGGCGATCGCCATTCGCACGTACACGCTCGCGAATCGCCAGCGGCACGCCGCTGACGGATTCGACCTCTGCGACCTCACGCACTGTCAGGTACTTCGCACAGCGAACCGCGCGTCGCGTGACGCTGCAGTGCGTACGGCAGGTCGATACCTGTCCGATCGCGGCCTGCCGGCGAATATCTTCTACACGGGATCGTGCGGAGGCTTT
>JBEBGB010000798.1:0-2467 GCA_040081675.1 Vicinamibacterales bacterium | reverse complement strand
GGAGCACGATCTCGTCGTGGTCTGGCGGTGGCATGCCGGCGGCGACTTCTTCGCACGTGTCGTGGCGTCGATCGTCTCGTAAGACACGACTCTTGTGCGACGGCGCTCGTGCGCGGGTCGACGGTTCAGGCGTCGCTGCAGCTCGAGACCGAGCGACAATTGTGTTGGTCGTTGCCCCGCACCGACATATGTGTCGTACCAGCGGTCGTTGACGCAAGCCTGGTCAATTCCAGGCTCGTCCGAGCCAGGACGATTCCGACATACATGTAGTCGGACCAGGGACCAAGCGACAAATATGTCTGGGTGCCGCGTTTGGCGCTGCCATCGATATTTGCAAAATCTCACCTGAAAACGGCCCTTTCCTCGGTTGCGGATGACGCGGTCGCGTCGGCATTCGACTTGCCCCCGCAGCACGTCGTCCACATGATCCCCAGATTGCGTACCGTGGCGTTGGCGCTCGCGCTGCCGCCCAGTGCGGTCCCGGGTCCGACGTGGGCGCTCAACCAGGCTCCGCGGGGCCAAGTCCGCGATGAGGTACAGCGATGAATCAGGCAGATACGGCATGGATGTTGGTTTCCACCGCGTTGGTGTTGCTCATGACCCCAGCGCTCGCGTTCTTCTATGGAGGACTGGTCCGTCCGAAGAATGCCTTGAATACGATGATGATGAGCTTCATCTCGCTGGGGTTCGTCGGAATCCTGTGGGCCGTCATCGGATATTCCCTCTCCTTCGCCGCTGGCAATAACTGGATCGGTGACACGTCGCGCTTCATGCTGCGCGGCGTCGGCCTCGAAGCGCAGGGCACAATTCCGCACTACCTGTTCATGTGCTACCAGGGCACGTTCTGCATCATCACAGCCGCGCTGATCTCCGGCGCGATCGTCGAGCGCATGCGTTTTCCGGCGTATGTGGCGTTCATTTCGCTGTGGGCCGTCGTCGTGTATAGCCCCATCGCACATTGGGTGTGGGGCGGTGGCTTTCTCGCGAAGATGGGCGCGCTCGACTTTGCTGGCGGCACCGTCGTCCATGTGAATGCCGCAGCGGCGGCCCTGGTGGCGGCCCTCGTAATCGGACCGCGTCGCGACTACAAGAAGGTCGCACTCAGCCCGCACAACGTGCCGTTTACCCTGCTTGGTACAGGGCTGCTCTGGTTCGGGTGGTTCGGTTTCAACGCCGGCAGCGCTCTCGCGGCCAACGGCATCGCCGCTCTCGCGTTCACCACGACCATGCTTGCTCCGGCTGCAACGCTGGTCGTGTGGAGTCTGCTCGACATGATGCGTCTGAAGAAGACCACGGCAGTCGGTGCCGGCACGGCGATCGTCGTCGGCCTGGTTGCGATCACGCCGGCGGCCGGGTTCGTCGGTCCGATGAGCGCGATTGCTCTCGGCGGAATTGCCGCCTTCCCAAGCTACTTCATGATTCTCTGGCGGGCGAAGACCAACCTCGACGACTCGCTCGACGTGGTGGCTGCCCACGGAGTCGGTGGCACGGTCGGAGCACTCCTGACGGGAGTCTTCGCGCAGAAGGCGCTGAACGGCGTAGCCGACGGTCTGCTATTCGGAAATCCCGGGCAGGTCGGCATCCAGATCGCCGCGATTGCCGCCGCGGCTGCGTATAGCGGTGTCATGAGCTTCGTGCTGCTCAAGCTTGTCGGTCTGGTGTTTCCGCTTCTCGCGAATTCCGAGGACCAGGGCATGGGTCTTGACCTCTCGATGCACGGTGAAGAGGCATACGTCCATGCCGGCGGAATGGACGCCTCCTCTTGAGGGGAGACTGTCGGACTGGCAATTGAGGGTCGCCCCGGCGTCGGTTGTGATGCTGGGGCGCACGTAATCGGGTTGAAATTGCGCCGCGCGCTGAGATTGAGCTCGCTTCCGTTGAGCGGCTGGGCGACTTGGTGGGTGAATGCGTAAGAGAGGTGCAGAGTGGGATCAACAGTGTTGGGTGAAGCGATCAAGGCGGTGCGCGATTGGTCGATCACCAAGAGCAGTGAGCAGGTAGGCGGGGCCGAGTCGACGTTCGGCAGCCTGGTGTTCAACGACGCGGAGCAGAAGAAGCGTCTGTCCAAGCAGGTGTACACGGCGCTGCGCCGCACCGTGTCGCACGGCGAACCGCTCGATGCGGCAGCTGCCGATGCGATCGCAGGTGCAGCGAAGGACTGGGCCGTCGAGCACGGCGCCACGCACTACACGCACTGGTTTCAACCGCTGACGGGGATCACAGCCGAGAAGCACGACTCGTTTCTGAACCCGACGCCAGACGGGAAGGCGGTCGCCGAGTTCTCGGGCAAGGAACTGATCAAGGGCGAGCCGGACGCGTCGAGTTTCCCTTCGGGTGGTTTGCGCAGCACCTTCGAGGCGCGCGGCTACACGGCGTGGGATCCCACGAGCCCGATGTGGCTGCTGAAGAACCCCGGCTCGGTCACGCTGGTCATTCCTACGGCATTCGTGAGTTGGACAGGCGAGGC
>JBEBGB010000797.1:0-2471 GCA_040081675.1 Vicinamibacterales bacterium | reverse complement strand
CATCGCCGTGAGAGATGCCTCGACGAATGTCTGTGGTCAGTGCAACGGCTCTGCGCCGCCCATGCCCGCGGCGATCGTGTCGCCAGTGGTGTTGAAGAAGATGATGCCGCGAGTGTCCGAGGCGAAGGCTCGTTGTCCCAACGCCGCTTCGGCCGGGTGCGCTTCAACGAAGTAGCCGGACACCGCGTCGTTGGCGTTGTTGCAGGTTGACGCGCCGGCCAGCACCACCATGGCTGACGTGTCGGGTACGAGGTTGAAGGTGTAGCCGCTCTTGGTGGTTCCGTTCGAGGGAATGTCGGGAGAGATGAATAGCTGCGCTCCGGCGGGTGGGGCCTTCGACAAGTCGTCGATCGACGGCGCGTAACCACCACGTGCGCACGCGGACGCGTACGTGGCCTGGGCCGACGTGATCGTTCGCAGCGAGGCGATTGCTGCCGACTCCAGGCTTGCGCGCCGCGCCCGAATGAGACCGGGTATCGAGATGGCAGCGAGCGCACCGATCACGGCCGCCACAATCAGCACTTCGACCAGCGTGAAGCCGCCCTGATGTCGGACTGATCTTCCCGCCGAAGATGTGTTCTGCACTGCTCTGCGTATCGGCACTCTTGTGGTGCCACAGCAGATCGAGGCAGAAAGGCCGGGAAGGTCGGGACGACCAGGACGGTCAGCGAAGCGGTCTGTTCCTACGACGTGATCTTGCGAGCGACCTCGAACAGACCAGGAGCCCGGGCATCGAGCTCCTTCAGAAAAGACTCGTTGACTCCCAGATAGACGAACACCTCATCCTCGAGCAGATTCGAGTCATCCGCTGGACAGCCGAAGCCGTACCGGTGCGCCAGGCAATTTGCCACGTAGGCAATCGCCGCGCCGCGACGATGCTCGGCGCCCGCGAGGGCTGGCGCATGGTGGAAGGCCACCGGAACTTGGACAGCAGGCGCAAACGCCCAGCGTGCGAGCGCGCGCCCCCCGATGCCTGCGTGGCGAGCCGCGATCAGCTCGTCGAACTGCTCGGTGCTCATTGCGCCGGGCGCGAGCGGCCTGTCCTCGTTCGCCAGCTTGAGCATGACGAACTTGCCGATGTCGTGCAGCAGGCCGAAGAGAAACGCTTCGTCGGAATCGCCGTCCACGTGGTCAGCCACCAACCAGGAGAGATAGGCCGTGCCGATGCAGTGGTCTACGAGATCACGCCCGTGTGCACCGTAGATCTTGGGATTGCGCAGTTTCGACGTGAGGCAGGTCGCTGTAACCAATTGCCGGACCGCCTGCGTCCCGACGCGCACCACCGCCTCGTTGAGCGAGGTGATCGTCATGGCCGAGGCGCTGGCAGCCGAGTTCGCCATACGCACAACATGCGCCGCCAGCACCGGGTCCTTGCTGACGACATCCGTGATTCGCAACGGTGCCACTTCGGGGTCCTGCGCCAGTCGTACGATTTCGACTGCCAACGCGGGAAGCATCGCCCCCGCGCGGTCGAGGGCGCGTTCCCATTGACCCGACTCGAGCCACGCGATCCACGCTGTTCCGTCGCCGACCCGCTGCGCGGTTATCGTTGTCACGATAGAGTCTCCCGACCTGGTCGCCTGGACAGACGCAGACCACGTCGAAGAGCTAATCGGCAGGTGTGGCGGCAGACTTCAGCGCGCGCTGCCTTGTTTCTCGGTGGCTCGGGCGCCGCGGAGCACGTTCTCGAGGGCGTGGTTGCCCTCGTGGCACGCGTACTCGTACATTTGTTCGCTGCTCTGCACCCACGGGTACTCGCCGGTCCAGGGACGCTCCCATGTCTCCGGATCCTCGATCGTGAAGCGGTACAGGAGGGTCTTCTCGTCGATGCGCCGGAAGCGCTCCGTGACGTGCAGTTTCGCACTCGAACCCTGGAACTGGGTCTTGCCTGTGAAGTTGGTGGTGTCGACCACGAGCGTGTCGCCCTCCCAACGGCCAATCGAGTCGCCGTTCCAGCGCCGGATGTCCTGAGGCAGGTGCGTGCCTCCGATGCGAATGACACGAGCGTCGTGCACCATCTCGTTGACGATCGTCACGGTGGTGGGCGTCTGCACGATCTGTTTGAGGTTGTTGTAGAAGTAGTTGGGCAGCGTGGGCGGACCGGACGTCGAACCAAAGCCAAGCAGGCAACGCTCAGCCAGCGGGCGCGCTTCGGGATTGTCGAAGGCAGCCGCCGGGCCGGCGGCGGAACTCGATTCATCGGCGCCGGGCGCCACGGCTCTGAGCGCGTAGGCTCGATTGCGCTCCCGAGCGGCTTGGGTCATTGGCGGGATCCGGCCATCTGGCGGGTCGACGACGATCGAGGTCCGGTACTCGCCATTCAGCTTGATGACCGTGGAGCCCATCGCGACCCAGAACTGGTTGTAGCCGCCGACGACGCCACCGCCTCCGCGCCACAGTTGTTCGAGATAGGACTTGGTGGGCGACGTATCGCCACCGACGGGTGGCGCCGCCCGGTTGGGGTCGTCTGG
>JBEBGB010000796.1:0-2474 GCA_040081675.1 Vicinamibacterales bacterium | reverse complement strand
CAATCCCGACACCAGCTGGCGAGTGCGCGCGTCGCGAGGCGATCTCGCTGGTAAGTGGCTCCTCGGGCGATCGCTGCTCGCCTATCCTGCTCGACCCGTCGAAGCCATCGCACAACTCTTTAACGACACCGACGCCTTGCGCAACCAGTGGATCGCCGCGACGACCACACGAAAGATCGTGGCACTGGCCGGTGCCGACGCGCACGCCAAGGTGTCTCTTGCTGACGCTGAGCCCGGCGACCACCGCTACTCCGTTCCATTTCCGAGCTACGACGCCTCACTCGCGTCCCTCTCGGTACACGTGAAGTTGGACACGCCTTTCTCGCGTGATGCGCAGGCTGACGCGCAGCGGCTTCTCCAGGGTCTCAGGTCTGGCGCGGCCTTCGTCTCCGTCGACGGGTGGGCGTCTCCCGCGGCGTTCGAATACTGGGCCACGAACGGTTCGACTCGCGCGGAGCAAGGTGGGTCGCTGACGACCGGCACCCCGGTGTCCCTTCACGTTCGTAGCAACGCGCCCGACGGCTATCAGACGATTGTCTGGAAGGACCGTGAAAGACTGGCAGCGCGAACAGACCGCGAGTTCGAGCTGCCTGTGGGGTCGGGTCCAGGCGTCTACAGCATCGAGATTCGCCGAGACACGCCCGGCGGTCCTGCCTGGATCATCAGTAACCCGGTGTACGTCGGCGAGCGAGTCGCTCGTGACGTCACGCAGCCGCGGGTCACGAGCAGAGCCGTGAGGACGCTATTCGACGGCCGCTCGCTCCAGGGCTGGTCTCGCGAAGGTGATTCGTTGTCTGCCGCCTCGCTTGACATCGCGACACTCCTCGCGGGCGGGGCGGTCAATCTCCGCTACGGACTCGCCGGCGGAGTCGCGGCCGGGCAGTTCGTGGCTGTCGCCGTGGATACTCCGGCAGGCGCGAACGATGCATCTGGCATTGCGTTTCGCGTTCGGTCCACCTCGGATATGAGAATGGCTGTTCAGGTGCGGGCCGAGGTGCCCGGGTCAACGCCTGAGCGTTGGGAGCGTTCCGTCTTCGTCACGTCGGACGAGAGCGACCATCTTGTCCGCTTCGCAGACATGACTCCCGTCGGCGCGACCCACTCGCCGCGCGCGCCGCTCGAGGCCGTTCGCAGCGTGCTGTTTGTGGTCGACACGACGAACACCAAGCCCGGCGCCTCGGGTCAGATCTGGCTCAGCGACGTCCGCCTGTTTCGCGAATAGCTCAGGCCCGGACATCTGGGACGCCAATAGAAGGCGCACGCGCGCCGAAGCAATGCGACAATCCCACGCATGAGACCTATCCTGTTCGCGCTGTTGACGGTCCTCGTGTGCGGTATTGGCGTAGCCGCCGGTCAGGCGACCGCCGCCGGCGAGTGGCAGATGTCCTTCGTCAGCCCGAACGGTCCGCAGGAACTCACGATGTATCTCACGCAGGAAGGCCCGCGGCTGAGCGGTCACATCTCCTCGGAATTCGGCGAGTACATCGTCAAGGGCTCGATCGACGGGGAGGACGTCAAATTTTCCTGGTCTGTCTACGAGCAGGGCAAGGAAGTGCTGTTCTCCGTCACGGGGAAACTCGACGGCGAATCGATAAAGGGCACGATCAAGCTGGGGAATGTGGGCACCGGGCCGTTCAGAGCGGAGCGCACGGCTGGTGTGTAGCGAGCCTGGTGTTCCGCCTCAGCGCCCGCTATAGCTAGGTGCGCACCGTCAGCACAAGATAGGCCGCGACCGAACCAAAGAGAATGTTCGGTGCCCACGCAGCGAGCAACGGCGACATGGCTCCGCCTGCGCCGAGCGCTCCAGAGATGCTCATCGCAATCCAGTAGGTGATGGCGAGCACGATGCCGATGCCGACGCCGTACATGGCGCCGCGTCGGCCCGTCGTTACCGCGAAGGGCACCGCCAGCACGGTCATGACGATCGTGACCAGTGGGAACGCGATCTTGCGCTGCAGGGCCACCATCTGCGGCACCACGTTGGCGCCGCTGGCTTGCAACCTCGCGATGTACTCGCGCAATTGCGCGAAGGTCATCATCTCGGCGACCGGCTCTTCGCTCTTGAAGTAACCCGGTGGTTCGGCCGTGACCATCGACCGTTCGAAAGGGGCGTATCGCGATGTTGCCACGTGCTTCAGCTGTGGCGCATTCGCAGCCGTGCCGATGTCGCGCGTCCAGCCCTGGGTCGCCACCCACGCGTCGTTACCGATGCCCGGTTCCGGCGCGACCGCTACGGCACTTGTCGCGTGCATGATCGATCGCACATCCCAGGCGTCGGAGTCGACGTTGTAGATCCACAGGTTCGAGAAGCGGTTGTCGTCTGGATCGAACAGGTCGTAGTGGTAGATCTCTTGATTCTTGCCGATCACCCACCGCCGGCTCAGCACACTCGTCGCAGGCGGCCAATGCCGAATGATGCGCTCGAGACGATCGGCCTCGCGGTTCGCGCGTGCGAGTACGCGTTCCTGCATGAC
>JBEBGB010000795.1:0-2476 GCA_040081675.1 Vicinamibacterales bacterium | reverse complement strand
TCTCGACCGCCCATGGCGCCAGTCACGTCCTCGTAGTACTTGATGACATCCGGTGCTGGAAGGATCGGATCGACCCACCCCGTGTGCATGACGATCTTGCCGCCGCGATCTCGAAACGAACTCAGGTCGTGGGCGGTGGCATTGAGAAAACCCACCGTGCGGTTCGTGAATGCCACGTCTCGATCCCAGTCCATGCTCCAGAGGTCCCATGCCGGATTGTTGAAGACGAAATATCGGAAGAGACCCACGCGACGCGGTTCGGGAACGTCGAGAAAATTTCTCCAGCCGTCGCCAGGGCCAGGGCCGTATCCTTCGCTGCCGAGCGGCCAACCCGGAAAAATCTGTTCGCCTGTTCGTGGATTCTTGGGCCCAGCGTACACAGCCCTGACGGCATCGAGTTCCACGCGGGTCAGGCACGACGCCGAAATCTCGCTCTTGCACAGCAGCGACGTGGGATCGAAACGACATTGACGTGGATCGTCGATGACGCCGTCCTTCACACCGTCGGTGCCGTCGCACGCGGTCACCGCGGACCTGGTCAGGAGCTGAAACTTCGCTGGGTCGACCAGGCTCTTGCCGTCGGCGGAGTGCGTGGCGCGCCAATCCCACAGGTAGGCCAAAATCTCGTTCGTCCGATCCGCAGCCGGATTGCCCGCGACCACGCCGTCGTAGTCGGCTGGAAAGCGCTGAACTTCCATCATGGCCTGGTGGCCGCCGGTCGCACAGCCATTGAAGTAGGCGCGGTCAGGAAAGCGGCCCGTGTGGTTGCGGACAATCAGCTTACCCGCCTCGGTCATCACGTGAATGGACCGGTATCCCCAGTCGATGATGCGTTCAGGATGACCTTGGGCGAACGTTAAATCGTCACCGACATGACCCGTGTCGGTGGACGCCGTGGCATAGCCACGACGCACGCCTTCCGCCAGCGGACCATAACTGATCGATCCCGCGAAGCCGCCCGTGCCCACCCCCTGGAACTTGCCGTTCCAGGCGCTCCCCTCGGGAATCCACACCTCGAAGTTGATGTGCGAGTCGGGCGTCGGCGTCGCGACGGCAACGACGCGGCACAGCGCGGGCACGGTGAGCGGTCGCACGCCAGAAGCTGGAACCAGAGGACCGGCGGCCACCGACGTGGCCGAAACGATCGACACCTCGGGAATCGTCAGTCCGGTCAGCGTCGCGCACGAAGAACCACCGGGATGTCCGGCCTGGGGCGCTCCCTGCTCGGAACGCATGTTTCGGGCGACGACGCGTCGCGGTGTGTAGGCCTTGTCACGGACGGTCACCGCGGGATGGTCGGACGGCGGCTGTCCCTGGGCATGCATCTCGCGAGACTGCGAGCACACGCCGATCAGAGCGAAGGCCGAAGCGATGCACGCGGCGCTAGCCAACTTGGGCATTGTGGCTCCTTGGCGGCCCGGACACGGTTGCGAGCGTGAGCATCATGGAGCACAGCTCTCTTTCCCGCAACTTCCGTCGACGCCTCCCGCCCCTCCGACCGTCCCGGCCTTCCTGGCCTTCCTGGCCTTCCTGGCCTTCCCGGCAGCCGGAGATTGGCGTTGACAGCGGACGTTTTTATATTACCATTTAGTTATGGAACCATTTGGTTATGCGAACGCGGGGCCCTCGCAACTGGACGCGACCTTCGCGGCCCTGGCCGATCCCACAAGGCGCGCGATTCTGGCGCGGCTCGCCCTCGGCGACAGTTCGGTGACCGAACTCGCCGAACCGTTCGCGATGTCGCAACCGGCGATCTCGAAACATCTGAAAGTGCTGGAGCGAGCGGGGCTGATTTCGCGCGACCGCGACGCGCAGCGCCGTCCGAGCCGCCTGAAGCCAGGCCCGCTGGCCGAGGCCAGCGAATGGCTCGAGCGCTATCGCCAGTTCTGGGCCAGTTCGTTCAGTCAACTCGATGACCTGCTCGGCGAGTTGCAGGCCACCACGCAGAGAAAGTCATCGCCACGAGTCAAACGACGCAAACGCTGAAGGAGACCAGATGCGATACCCAGACAGCTTCACAGTGACGACGCCCGGCGATCGCGAGATCGAGATCAGGCGATCATTTGCCGCCGCACCAACCCTGCTCTTCGACGCGTTCACCAAGCCCGAACTCGTCAGACGCTGGCTGCTCGGCCCGCAGGGCTGGACGATGCCGGTCTGCGACATCGACCTTCGTGTGGGCGGCGCATTCCGCTACGTGTGGCGGAAAGACGGCGTCAAGGAGATGGGCATGGGCGGTGTGTTCCTCGAGATCGTTCCAGCCTCGAAACTGGTGAACACGGAAGTGTTCGACGATGCCTGGTATCCGGGCGAGGCGGAGAACACGACGGTCTTCGTCGAGAAGGGAGCGACGACGGAGGTGACGATCACCGTGCGCTACCAGTCGACGGAAGCGCGCGATGCGGCGAGTCGGTCAGGCATGGAGCGCGGAATGATCGCCGGCTTCGACCGGCTCGAGGAACTCATGTTGGCTGAC
>JBEBGB010000162.1:0-9567 GCA_040081675.1 Vicinamibacterales bacterium | reverse complement strand
GGTCCCAGGGCATCGCGAAATCAGATTCAGACCGTTCCGCTGCTGCACGCGATACAAACGCATCGGTTCGACGCCGTGTTCGGCGGCGCCCGGCGAGACGAAGAGAAAGCGCGCGCCAAGGAACGGGTCTTCAGCTTTCGCGATGAATTCGGGCAGTGGGACCCGAAGAACCAGCGTCCCGAGCTGTGGTCGCTGTTCAACGGCCGGCATCGCCAGGGCGAGCACATCCGAGTGTTTCCGCTGTCGAATTGGACCGAGGTCGACATCTGGCAGTACATCGCGCGCGAGCAAGTCGAGCTGCCATCGATCTACTTCTCCCATGAACGCGAGGTATTCCGCCGCGACGGCATGGTGATGGCTGTGACGCCGGTCACGCCTCCGCAACCCGGCGAGGCGGTCTTTCGTACGGCTGTGCGCTACCGAACGGTTGGCGACATGACGTGCACCGCGGCGGTCGAGTCCGACGCCGACACGCTGGAGAAGATCATCGAGGACGTGGCCACGAGTCGCATTACCGAACGCGGAGCCACACGAGCCGACGATCGCGCGTCTGAAGCAGCGATGGAAGACCGCAAGCGCGAGGGCTATTTCTGATGTCCGGCCTGCTGCGCATCTGCACCGCTGGCAGCGTGGACGATGGGAAGAGCACGCTGATCGGACGTTTACTGTACGACTCGCGCTCCGTCTACGACGATCAGTTGCACTCGATTCAACGGGCTTCCAAGAACCGATCGGCCGGCGCGATCGATTTCTCGCTGTTCACGGATGGATTGCGGGCTGAACGCGAGCAGGGCATTACGATCGACGTCGCGTATCGGTACTTCGCTACTGCGCGCCGCAAGTTCATTCTCGCGGACACGCCTGGGCACGAGCAGTACACGCGAAACATGGCCACGGGTGCGTCGACTGCCGATGTGGCGATCCTGCTGGTGGACGCGCGTCACGGCGTGCGCCCTCAGTCGCGTCGCCACGCGCAGATTGCCCGGCTGCTTGGCATCAAGGACTACGTCCTGGCCGTGAACAAGATGGATCTCGTCGACTTCGACCGTCAGGTGTTCGACGGGATCGTCGATGAGTTCGACGGGATTCTCGCCGGCGCGAAGTTGCACCCCATTCCGATCAGTGCCTTGCACGGCGACAACGTCATCGGGCCGAGCGATCGTACGCCGTGGTTCACAGGCGACTCGCTCCTGGAATTCCTCGAGACCGTGGAGATCGAGCGCGACACGATGTCGCGGCCGTTCCGATTTCCCGTGCAGCTGGTGCTGCGGCCGACGCATGAGTTTCGTGGATACGCGGGGACGATCCTCTCTGGCACCGTGCGCCGGGGAGATGCCGTCACGAGCTGGCCAACCGGCAGAAGTTCTCGCGTGAAGGCCATCGTGACCTTCGACGGCGAGTTGGACGTCGCGTCCGCGGGCCAGTCGGTGACACTGACGCTCGAGGACGAGATCGACATCAGCCGCGGCGACATGATCACCGTGGGCGAGGTTGCGGCCGCGCAACGCTTTCGCGCCGACGTCGTGTGGATGGATGAACGTCCACTGGATCCTGCGCGCGTGTACGTCCTGAAACACACCACGCGGACGGTGACGGCCGAACTCGACCGGGTCCTGGATCTGAATCAGATCGGGTCTGTCACTGTGACAACGGCACGTCCGATCATGATCGACTGCTACGTCGACAACCGCGGGACGGGCAGCTTCATCGTTGTCGACCCCGCCACGAATTTCACGGCCGGCGCCGGCATGGTTGCGGAGGTGTTGCCCGATCGTTCCGGCGTCCGCCCGGCACGTTCGAACGCCGCGGAGCGTCTCGCACGACTGGCGCGAGCAGCCGGTTCGGAAGAAGAGGCAATCGACGCAGTACGCCAGGCACTCGACGCGCTGCTCGCGTAGCGCGTCTTTCGGCTCGATGTAGCACCAAGGACGGCGCGGGGCTGCCAATCACTCCAACGCGTCGTGCAGCGCGTGTTCGAAGCGCTCGAGCACGTCGGCCCGGTGGCTACGCGTGTGGAGTTTCAACACGCGATCGCCGAGCACGACCTGATCTGGCGACTCCCACTTCGTAGAACGTCGCTCGAGATAGCGGCCGTAGGCACTCCGGCACAGCGTCTCCAGCAATGCGCTCGGCAGGTAGAGGACGATTTCCGCCGCGCGTTTCACCCAGTTGGACCGGCTTCCGCGGCGCAGCCGCGCGCTTGCACGGTCAGCAGCGTGAAAGTTGGGATAGTACTCGCTGACAAAGGGATTGGCGTCGAGCAGCTGCTGGAACATGTCCGCGCCGGCGATTGGCGTCAGCCCGATGATCTGACTCGCTGTGAACAGGTCCGCCGGCGCGAACGTCAACGCCTCGTCTGAGACGATCAGATTCGCGCAGAGCGTGCGGCGCCGTCCGAGCAGCTTGGCCAGTACCACCACCAGCACCGCGATACTCCAGACGCGTCGGCCGCGCGTGACGATGAAGAGGTCGAGATCGCCTCCGGCCTCGAGGTTCGAGTGGGCGATGCTGCCGGACAGCGCGACAAGTCGCACGTAGGGGCAGGCCGCGATCAACCACAAGAGAGGGCCATGAATCGACAGGAACGCGCGACTGCGCGTCTCCCTCCTGCGGCGCGTGTCGATCAGGTGCGCACAGCCAGCCGGGAAGAAATAGATGTCGCTGAACTCCACGACTGACTGCAGCGCCGGGCTCCCGCGAAGGGTTGTCAGGATCTCGCTCCCCGTCTGACGGGATCTGATCAAGGTCTGACGTAGCTCCGCGAGCGTGAGCGGGTACTCGAACAGCGATGCGTACAGCACGCTGCGGGCGATGGCATCCTCTGCCGGGGTCAGCGCGGCTCGAGCGGATGCAAGGGCATGTGCCTGTGCGGGTGTCATACGGGCACCTGCAGCGGTCGACCGTGTGGCTTGTCGACGGCCGGGATCGCCGTCTTTGGGTCGATGCGAGCCAGCGCCACGGCGCAGCCACATGTGAGGAGCATCTCGGTCCAGACGGTGGCCCACGCGGCGCCGTTCATGCCGGCCGCAGGAATCAGCTGCGAGTTGAGCAGCACGTTGAACGCAAGTGCACACGCGCAGATTCCCGCGTAGGCACGATGGCCATGCCATCCAATCAACTGACTGGTGAGGGCGTAGTTCAGCGTCATGAGCGGAATCGCCACGACGAGCGTGCGGAAGGGCAGGACTGCGTCGGCAAAAGCCGCCCCGTACAAGGCGGGCACGAGCCAGGTTGCCGTGAACCCGAGGCCGACCGCTGCACCGACCGACGCGGCTGTCAGTGGCGCGGCCACGCGGGCGAGCGTCCGCAGGTCCGTCGCGCGGCAGAGTGACGGCATGGCCACCGCGAGCACGGCCGATGGGAACAGTCGCAACGCCTCGACCACACGGAAGACGGCGTTGTAGAGAGCAACCGAGGTCGGTCCACTCCAGCGTTCGAGCAGGAAGATGTCGATGCGGAAGTACAGCGCCGAGAGCAGAATGCCGATGCCAATCGGAACCACGCTCGTCACGAGCTCTCGCGATACGCCAGATCGGACCGACGGTCTTTCGCGGGCCGTCTGCGGCGCCAACGCCTGTGCGGCGATGCCGCCCATCACAAGCGTGAGCAGTGCGGGCACCAGCATCGCCAGCGCAACCAGCGTCAAGGTCGGACGCCACCACAGCGCCACCAGCGACAGGACACACATTCCCCCTCGTTGGACGAGTGTGAGGGTCGATTCCAGGTCCGTTCGGCCGAGGCCTCTGAAGAAGTAGTAGAGGTATTCGCTGAGTCCGGTCACGGCGTAGGCGAGGGCGAAGAGCCACATGGGCATTCTGGCGCGCGGTTCGACCCCAAATGCGAGGAGCAGCACCAGTGACAGCCCGAGCGACGCCAACCCGAATGCGAGACGAGAGGGCAGCCAGCGACGCAGCAAGCGGGCGGCATCGTCTGGCTGCTGAGCCACGCTGCGAGCAAGATGCGTCTGAATTCCAAAGTCCGCCGCAACCAACCCAAGCCAGCCGAGCGTGGTCGCTAACGCGAAATAGCCGAAGTCTTCTCGCGACATCCATCGTGCGGCAGCCACCGTGACGATGAACATTGCGCCCTTCGCGATCACGTCTGACGTGCTGCGATAGACGACCAGCACGGCGGGTCGCCACGTAGGCGGCGTGGTGTGACGGACGTCGTGCCTCATGCGCCGCTCGGTTTCCTATCGCGAAACAGGTTTCGGCCGTCGTAAGGGCCGTGACCGGTGGTGCAGCGTCCGTTGCGCACGACTCGAACACGCGGAATGTGCGTTGTCACGAGCGCATTCGCCGAATCATCCGGTTCTTTCGCCAATCTCTCCATGCTGCGGCGCTTCCGCGTATGCAGTCGGCGTGCCCTCGCGTGCGCGGAACTCGAAGGTCATTGGCAAGCTTCTTGGACTCCTTCGGACACTCACATGTCTGTGGCAGGTGCTGCGATCTCCGCAGAAGTCCCATCGGTCAAGTCAACCGACGCGACGTGGCTCGCGAAGAGCGACGCGCTCGAGCGTGTTGCGCGCGGCGGAGTGATCGCACTCGTACTGTTGTGTCCGTTCGAGGCGCTGCGGCCGCTGCTACGAATACCAGGACAGTCATTCTCCACAGTCGAGGCAGCGCTGCTCTGCGTCTTCGCTGCGTGCGCCGGCGTCGTCGTGGTGGCGAGACGGTGGCCGCGTGTCGCGCTGGCTGACGCGCTGCCGTGGGCCGCGCTCGTGTGCGCCGCGATTGTCTCGGCGTCAGTTGCGCCTGCCTTCAAGAGCAACGCGGTGCACATGGCGGTTCGCCTCGCGATTGCCGCTGTGGTCTGGGGAATCACTGTTGTCGGCGCTCGATCCGAAGCGGGGCGCACGCGGGTCGCGTTCGCCGCGTTGGTATCAGGCACGTTTATCAGCGCTCTCGTGATCGCCGATTTCGCCGGCGTTCCGGTTGTCTCTCATGCGCTGCGCTACTTCCGCACGGGCGTGGCTGTTGTTGGTGCGCAGGTCCGGGCATCGGGGCCGTTCCAATATCCGACCATCGCCGCGATGTACCTCGAGATGGCGTTCGCCCTGGGTCTCGGGCTTCTGGCTGCATCGACTGACAGGCCACGAGTCCAGAAGGCACTGGTCCTGGCGTTGGCTGTCGTTGCCGAAGCGCTCATCCTCACGTTCACACGCGCTGCCCTCATCACGATGGCCCTGTCACTGCTCCTGGTGGCCGGCCTCGTCTGGCGCGGCGGCGGCTTCAATCGCGCGGTTGTCTCGATCGGGCTGTTGACGGTGCTCATTGCGGCTGAACTTCTGTCGTCGCGTTCGGCCGAGATGCTGGTGTTGCGCATGACCACTGAGGGGCAAGGCCGGTGGTTCAGCGCGGTCATCAGGACGCCCTCGAGGGTGACGCTGGACTCGAGGCAGCCAATTCGCGTGCCTCTCACCATCACCAACACAGGTCGGGCCACGTGGGACTCGAATGCCGCCGAGCCGATCAGACTGTCCTATCACTGGATTGCCGAGGACTCGGACGAGGTGATCGCGTGGGAAGGGACACGAACGCTGTTCAACGAGCCGGTACGACCCGGGCAGACGGTTTCAGTGGCCGCCAACTTGGGTGGCCCTGGTCGTCCGGGCCGCTTCCGCCTGATGTGGGACCTGGAGCAGAAGGGCCGACTGTGGTTTTCCACAGAACCCGACGCCGTGCCGGTGTTCGCCGAGGGGACGGTGACGGGCCCGGTGGTCTCCATGCAGAACTACCGCGGGCCGATGAGCATTCCGCGAACGGAAGTGCGTCCGGGGCGTCTTGTGCTGTGGAGCGCGGCGATGCGCATGTGGTCTGAGCGGCCGCTGTTCGGTGTGGGTCCAGACAACTTCCGTCTCTTGTACGGACGATACGCCACGCTGCGAACAGCCGACCCGCGCATTCACAGCAACAACATGTACGTCGAAGTGCTGGCCGGTACCGGACTCGTCGGCTTCGCGTCATTTCTCTGGCTTGGCCTTCGAAGCGCGCGCGCGATGCTCCACGCGGCACGAACTCATGCCTTGGGGTACGGCATCGCTGCCGCGTGCCTTGCCTGCGCCGTGCACGGGCTCGTCGACTCCTTTCTGTCGTTCACCGGCACCTACATTCTCATAGCGGTGGTCTTTGGCCTCGCCTCGGCGAGCACGCAGGATGACGAGGGTCATGCACATCGCGTTTGACGGCACGACACTTCGGCCGGGGCGTACCGGCGTCGGGTACTACACCGAGCACTTGCTGCGTGCAACGGCGGCGCAATGCGGGGGCGACGAGATCACGGTGATCTCGAACCGGCCGATTGAGACGGCGTCCCCTCTTCCGGCGCACGTGCGACACCTCGTGACGTTCCGCCGGCTGCCACGCTTTCTCTGGCTGCAAACTCAGGCGCCGCGGCTCGTTCGGCGCATCCATGCCGATATTGTCCATTTCACCAACGGCATGCTGCCAGCCGCCTCGTCGGTACCGACGGTCGTCACGATTCACGACATGAGCCTGACGCTGTTTCCGCGGTTCCATCCCACGCGGCGTGTGCTGCTCAACCGACCCTTCGTCAACCTCGCGGCCAGGCGTGCCGACGCGATCATCACCGTGTCGGAAACGGCGAAGCGAGACATCGTGCGGCTGTACGGGATCGACGGCGCGCGGGTGCACGTGGTGTACGAAGCGGCGGCCCCATCGTTCCGCGTCATTCACGATCCATGCGAACTGCGGCGTGTTCGAGAACGCTACGGTCTCACCGACCGGTTTCTCTTGTACGTCGGCACAATCGAGCCACGAAAGAACCTGCCGACGTTGATCGAGGCGTTTGCTCGACGCCGCGTCGCGGGCGATCTTCCACATCAGCTCGTCTGCGTCGGACCGTACGGCTGGCTGTCGCAGGATATCGAGACGCTCATTGACACGTTGCACGTGCGCGATGCCATCACCTTCACGGGATACGTGCCGTTCGAAGACCTGCCGGCCATCTACAACCTCGCCGAACTGTTCGTGTTCCCATCGGTCTACGAGGGATTCGGCCTGCCCGTCGTCGAAGCCATGGCGTGCGGCACGCCGGTGCTCACAGGACACGTTGCGGCGTTGTCCGAAGTGGCGGGAGGAGCCGCGGAGGAGGTGGCGTCACTCGACGTCGAATCGCTCGGCGATGCGATTGTGGCGTTGACGAGAGATCGAGCGAGGCGCGAAGAGCGGGCACGCCTCGGCCTGGAGCGCGCACACACCTTCTCGTGGAGCCGCGCCGCGTCGGAAACGCTCAAGGTCTATCGCGCTGCCGTGGCCAGCCCGGTCGCCGCACGCGCCGATACTTCGGCCGCCCTCCAATCGTGAGATGACGACAGACGTTCTCATCGGACAGGCGTACTTCCTGAGATTCGACCCGACCCTGTGGAAGGCTGCGCGTCCGTACGCGCCCCTTGGAGCGCTCTACGCGGCCGCGTGGGCAAGAAGCGGCGGTTACCGCGTGGCGCTTTTCGACGCGATGCTTGCGGAGTCGGTTGAGGAGTGGACGGCAGCGCTCGAGCAGCATCAACCGTCGGTGGCGGTCATATACGAGGACAGTTTCAACTACCTGAGCAAGATGTGTCTGTCTCGCATGCGCGAGGCCGCGCTCGAGATGATCACGGCGGCGTGCCGGCGCGGTGTTGCGGTCGTTGTGGCCGGTTCCGACGCCACGGATCACCCGGCCATCTACCTCCAGCAGGGCGCAACGGCCGTGATTGCCGGAGAAGGCGAGGTGACGCTGGTGCATCTGCTCGATGCGTTACGCCGCGGCAACCCGGACCTGTCGGAGATCGACGGCATCGTGTTCAGCAAGCGCCAAGGCCTGGTGCGCACCCAGCCTCGAGGGATCATGCGAGACCTCGACGCGACCCCTCGACCCGCATGGGACCTGGTCGATGTGGAGCGCTACCGGTCTATTTGGCAGCGTCGGCACGGCTATTTTTCGATGAACATCTCGACAACCCGGGGCTGTCCGTTCCACTGCAACTGGTGCGCGAAGCCGATCTACGGTCAGCGGTACACAGCGCGGTCGCCAGAGGACGTCGCGGACGAAATCGCGTGGTTGAGAACCGCCTATCGACCCGATCACCTGTGGATCACGGACGACATCTTCGGCTTGAAGCCAGGCTGGGTTGCGGCCTTTGCCGGCGCGCTGGCTGAACGTAACGCCGCGACAGCATTCAAGTGCCTGATGCGAGCCGACGGTGTCACCGCCGATGTCGTGGCGGCACTGGTGGCAGCAGGCTGCCGAACTGTCTGGATTGGCGCCGAGTCTGGTTCCCAGCGGGTGTTGGACGCGATGGAAAAGGGAACGCGTGTCGAGCAGATCGAGAGCGCCGCGCACTTGCTGCGCGAGGCAGGCATCGAAGTGGGATTTTTCCTGCAGTTCGGCTATCCGGGCGAGACACTCATCGAGATCGAGCAGACGTTGGCGATGGTCGGTCGGTGCCAGCCCGACGATATCGGTCTCTCGGTGTCATATCCGCTGCCCGGGACTCCGTTTCATGAGCGCGTCCAATCGCAGTTGGGTTCGAAGCAGAACTGGGTCGACTCCTCGGACCTGGCGATGATGTATCGGGCGGCCTATTCGCCGGAGTTCTATCGAATGCTCCACCGTTTCGTCCACGCGCGGTTCCGTGCCTCGCGCGGATGGTCCACGGTTGGACGCATTGCGCGCGCACCGCATCGGGCAACTGCTCGCGACGTTGGCACGATCGCCAGCGGCGTGCTGCAAGCCGGCATGCTGCCGCTTTTGTCCAGGCGTGTGCAGCGACTGGCACGCGCGCAGTCGTCGACGCCCCCTGCGCCGCGCATGATTCCGCTGCTCTCGCAGCAGGCGGCTTCGTTACCGTCCGAGCAGAGGCACTGAGGTGTTGAACACATCACTGCTGGTCAGGCTCAACGAGTGGACGAACCATACGTTCGTGCTGCCAGTCGCTGTGTTCTTTCCGACCAACCGTTGCAACAGCCGCTGCGTTTCGTGCGATTGGTGGAAATCCAGCGGAGACGATGAACTGACGGCGCGAGAGATTGACCAGTTGGCTGCGAGCCTCGCTGACCTGGGCACACGGCTCGTGCTGTTCTCCGGGGGCGAACCGCTGCTGCGTCCCGACGTGTTCACGATTGCCGCGTTGTTTCGCCAGCGCTCGATCACACTGCACCTCCACACGAGCGGTGTGCTCTTGGAGCGCTTTGCCCAGCAGGTGTCCGACACGTTCGCTCGGGTCATCGTGTCGCTCGATGCCGCCGATGAGCAGGCTTATAGGACCATTCGCGGCGTCGCCGCACTGCGCGGCCTGGAGCGGGGAGTCGCGTCCATTCGCAGCCTCAATCCCGATCTGCCCGTCAGCGCACGATCGACGCTGCATCGGCTCAACTACCGGGAGGTGACTCGCCTGGTTCATCACGCTCGAGCGATGTCGCTCGATGGGATCTCGTTCCTGGCGGCCGACACCGAGTCAACGGCGTTCGGACGGTCGAGATCGGCCGACGCGTCCGACCTGGCACTGGACCGCGAGCAGATCGTCGAGTTCGCGGACGTCATCGAACGCACCATAGTCGAATGCGC
>JBEBGB010000794.1:0-2483 GCA_040081675.1 Vicinamibacterales bacterium | reverse complement strand
GGCAGTGCCGTGTGCGTTGATGTATCCGATGTGCTGTGGGTCCATGCTGGCGTCGTCAAGCGCTTGCCTCATCGCGCGGGCCTGGCCGACGCCGTCTGGGCGAGACATGCTCGCGGCGTCGCCGACGTTGCCGTAGCCTGCGATTGCCGCATGGATTCGTGCACCGCGACGGGCGGCATGCTCGGCGCTTTCGAGGACGAGGACGGCCGCCCCTTCGCCGAGCACGAGACCGGAGCGGTCGGCCGCAAATGGCTTGCAGGTGCGCGAAGGATCCGCGGTGTCGGTGGCCGCGAGTGCCTGCAGGGCAGACCACGCGGAGAAATTGCCGAATGTCAGCAGCGCCTCTGACCCGCCGGTAATGATGACGTCTGCGTAGCCATGGCGAATCGCACGGTACGCTTCGCCGATCGCTGCCGCCGATGAAGAACACGCCGTCGAGATGTTCAGTTGAGGGCCGCGCAGGCGATGGGCGATCGAGACGTGTGCCGCCGCCGCGTTGCTCATGCCGAGAACCACGCTGGACGGGCGCAGCCGCCTTCGCTCCGTTGCGAACATTGTCCGGTACGCCTCCTCGATCGAGTTCGCTCCTCCCAGTCCGGTGCCCCAGTAGACGCCGGTCGAGAGCGACTCCTCGTCGGTCAGGTTCAGTGCCGCGTCGGCCAGTGCGTGGTCGGCAGCGATCAGCGCGAACTGGGTGGCTCGGTCCAACTGACAGAACTGCCGCTCGGCGGTGCGAGGGCCGGGGAGATCAGCCACTTGTGCCGCGACGAGATTCAACGCGGCGGACGCCTCGGGTGCGGTCACACGGCTCACGCCGGAGCGCCCAGCGATGAGATTGGAGAAGAAGGTGTCGAGGTCGTGACCGCAGGGCGAGACGACACCCATGCCCGTGACGACGACGCGCGTCGCTGAAGACTGGGGCAACGGCGATCAGCCCGCTGGGGAGACGCCCGCCTCACGGAGGCGATCGATCAGGTCGCTGAGGTCGCGAAGCGTGGTGATCTGCTTCGCATCGTCCTGTTCGATGGTGATATTGAACTGCCCCTCGAGCTCGAAGAGAAACTCGAGGTAGCCGAGCGAATCCGCACCCATCTGCTGGATCGGTGCGTCCGGGTCGATTTTCGTCGAGGCGCCGCCGAACTGGTGCGCGGCGAGTTGGAGGACTGTCTCGAGTGTGTTCACGTGGACACTCTTTATGAATCGGCTGAGCGACCGCGCGTGTTCAGAAAAACCGAGTCGCGGATGTTACCACACCGTATGATGGCGACAACTCGGGAGGGACGTATGAAGCCACTGTTCCGTTCGACAATCGCGCTCGTGATCGCGCTCGGCGTCGTCGCGTTGTCCTCTGCGAAGTTCCTCGAACGGACCACGCTCGCGGCACCCGCGACAGCCGCAGCCTATTTCCCGGATCGCGATCGCTGGGAAGTGCGCGCACCGAAGGACGTGGGCATGGACGGGACGCTGCTCGCCCAAGCCGTCGAGTATGCGAAGACCCGGGACACTGCCTGGGGCAAGGCTGACTACATGGCCGATCAGGTTCGCACATTCGGCCGGCCCATGGGGCAGGTGCCGCCGTCGCACGGACCGACGAACGGCGTGATCATTCGCCACGGCTACATCGTCGCCGAATTCGGCGATACCGGTGTCGTCGAGCCCACCTACAGCGTTGCGAAGAGCTACCTGTCGACGATCCTCGGTCTCACCATCGAGCGCGGCATGATCCGCAGCATCAAGGACCCGGTGCGCGAGTACATCACGGACGGCGGTTACGATTCGCCGCACAATGCCCGTATCACCTGGGAGGATCACGCGAGACAGGCGAGCGAGTGGGAAGGGACCATGTTCACGAAACCGTCGACGTTCATCGGCGCCACCGAGTTCGGCAACGGCGAGATGAAGCCGCGCGACATTCACGAGCCGGGCACCTACTACGAATACAACGACGTGCGGGTGAATCGCCTGTCGCTCTCGCTGTTGACCTTGTGGAAGCGGCCGATTCCAGATGTGTTGAAGACCGAGATCATGGATCCCATCGGCGCGTCGAACACCTGGAAGTGGCTCGGCTATGACAACGCTGACGTGACAATCGACGGCAAGACGATGCGGTCGGTGCCTGGGGGGACCCGGTGGGGCGCCGGACTCTGGATGAGTTCACGCGACCATGCCCGCTTCGGTTTGTTGATGGCACGCGCAGGTACTTGGAATGGACGGCAACTCGTCCCTTCGTCCTGGATCGCGCAAGCAACAACGCGGGGCGGACCGGCAAACTCGAACGATTACGGATATCTCTGGTGGCTCAACACCAAGGGCGGGACCAAGGGAGTGCCGACGACCAGCTTTCAGGCTCAGGGCAACGGGTCGAACACCATTTTCATCGACCCGGAGCACGATCTCGTCGTGGTCTGGCGGTGGCATGCCGGCGGCGACTTCTTCGCACGTGTCGTGGCGTCGATCGTCTCGTAAGACACGACTCTTGTGCG
>JBEBGB010000793.1:0-2487 GCA_040081675.1 Vicinamibacterales bacterium | reverse complement strand
ATGCAGTGGTACGCGACGCACCTGGGCGCGACGATACCGCAGGGACGTGGCGGCGGTGCCGGTCGCGGCGCGGCTGCACCTGCAGCACCTGCGGGACCGGTTCCCGGGACCTCCAGCGATTGCACCAATCCGAAGACGGTCTACTCGCCGCCAACCTTCCCCTCGTTTGCCAAGGGTGGGTTCGTGCGCGACCCTCCGGGCGGCGTGACCATCGACGACATCTCCATTTCGATGCGGCCGTGGCCGGGCGGTGGACTTGCGCCGACCCGCGGACACATCTACGACCACTGGGCCGTCAGCACGGCGAACCTCGATGCGACCGTGACCAGACTCAAGGGCGAGGGCGTGAAGTTCCTCGAGGAAATCCATCCGTGGGGCAGCATGCGCGCCGCGATGATCGAAGGGCCTGACCGAATCGCGATCGAGATCGTGGAAGTGAAATAGACCGGCCCAAAGCTCTACCACGGAGGACACGGAGCGGAACAGAGAACACCGAGAAACCGAGGAAGATGATCCGTGTCTTCCGTTTGTCTCTGTGACCTCCGTGGTAGTGCTCTAATTTTGAAATGCAGTCTAGGTCTTGATGCGCTCGACCGCCAGGAACAGGGGCGCCACGCCAATGATCAGCACGAAGTTCAGAAAGCCCTTCCCCGCGTAGTTCACTGTCTGGAAGTGAACCGTCTCCCCAGGTGCGGCCTCGAAGTCGATCGTCTTCCAGAACAGTGTGTTGTGCACGCGCAGGGAGTGAGGACCCGATGCGATCTCCCTGGCGATCTCTCGACCCCACACCAGGTCGCCGAGGGCCGTGCCATCCAGCGAGGCGAATATCTGGCGTTGCCTGACATCGCGCTCGCTGGTGCGTGTGACCAGCAGGCGGGCTTTCGGTAACGCGTCGGTCTGGGCAGTCTCGTCGTTCACCGTTTCACTCTACTCGCTTGCGGGCCAGGGCGACGCGGTTCGCGGGCATCAACTGATGATGCGCGCGCCGAGAAATCCCGGGCCGATGAAGTGCCCCATCACGGCGCGGAGCACGAAGTTCATGATGACTCCCGAGACGCTCAGGAGCACGACGAAGCCCACCGTGTGTTCTGCGCGGATTCGCATCAGTTGCTTCAGCCCGAGATAGAAGACGTACAGGGCATACACGGTCCCGATGAAGGTGACCAACCCGGCCACGAATGGGATGGCGCCGGCGAGCCCTGCGACCAGGATCGGCGTGTAGGAGTACACGACCACTTTGAACGCCTGATCGAAGTGGTGTCGTCCACCGAGGTGTGGCGACAGTTCGTTGACGATGAGCGCCATCGCAAAAGCCAGCACGGTCGTGGCGACGAACCCGAGCATCGCGGTGACAATGGTGCGAACCACGCTGGCGACGGGGAAGGGCACCCTCTCGACGACGACCGAACCGACGATTGAGGCCAGGGCTGTCGCGACCGCGAGGGGCGCCAGATAGTGGGTGATGAGAACCAGTGGCTGCATGGTCTCGCGCTCGATGACAAGCCACTCGCTGGCGGGTGTGCGCAGGATGTTCCTGATGCGTTGAAGCGTCGACAGTGTGGAACTGGGCATGCGGTCAATCGAGGCCGGGCGTGGCACCGGCTGGAACGGCGTCGATGTCTGGATAGCTCGGACTGATGCGGATGCAACGTGCGAAGTGCGCAGGCGCCACCTCCACGAGTTCGGGCGCGGTGGCGCGGCAGGCGTCAACCTCGTACGAGCATCGCGAGCTGAATCGGCACCCACTTGGCGGATCAATCGGGGACGGCACGTCGCCCTGGAGCACGATGCGCCGGCGCGTCAACTCGATAACCGGGTCAGGAACGGGCACCGCGGATATCAGTGCCTTCGTGTAGGGCATCAGTGGACGGCGATAAATGGCCTTGGCGTCTGCCAGTTCGACAACCTGTCCCAGATACATGACGGCGACGCGGTCGGAGGTGTGTCGAATGGCGCGTAGATCATGCGAGATGAACAGATAGGTCAGGTTGCGCTCGCGCTGCAGTCGCTCGATGAGATTGATGATCTGCGCTTGAATGGACACGTCGAGCGCCGAGATGGGCTCGTCGGCGACGATGAAGTCGGGTTGAGAGGCCAGCGCGCGGGCAATGCCGATGCGCTGCTGCTGGCCGCCTGAAAATTCGTGCGGATATCGGTTGATGAACCGTTCGCTCAGTCCGACCGTCGCCATCAACTCCCGCACCATTCGGCGCGCGGCGTCGCCTGTTGCGAGCCCGAAGGTATACACCGGCTCGGAGATGATCTGGCCGACGGTCATCCTTGGATCGAGGGACGCGTAGGGATCCTGGAAGATCATCTGCATGTGGCGCCGCTGGCGCCGCAGCTCGGCGCTCCCGAGAGCGGCCACGTCGACGCCGCGCATGACAACGCGCCCCCCGGTCGGTTCGATCAGCCTGAGGATGGCCCTGCCGAGCGTGGTCTTGCCACAACCGGACTCGCCGACCAGTCCCAGCGTCTCTCCGGCAG
>JBEBGB010000792.1:0-2490 GCA_040081675.1 Vicinamibacterales bacterium | reverse complement strand
CCATTGCCATTCGTGAGCCTGGGCCACCGTCCGTACTGATGCCAGTCGAGCGTCCCATCCCGGAGGTTGGCGCTGGCGAAGTGCTGATCAGGGTCGCCGTGGCCGGCGTCAATCGACCCGACGTGCTGCAGCGGCAAGGCAGATACGCGGCGCCACCTGGCATGACCGACATCCCCGGCTTGGAAGTCGCGGGCATTGTGGAGTCGGTGGGGCCGAAGGTCGACGCGTGGAAACCTGGCGACCAGGTCTGTGCGTTGCTTGCTGGTGGTGGCTACGCGGAGTACTGCGTTGCGCCCGCAGCGCAGTGCCTGCCGCTCCCGGCCGGTCTGGACATGCTGCACGCGGCGTCACTGCCAGAGGTCATGTTCACCGTCTGGACGAATGTCTTCGATCGTGGCCGGCTGCAGCCGGGTGAGTCCGTCCTGATTCATGGCGGTTCGAGCGGGATCGGCACAGCCGCCATTCAGCTCGCGAAGGCTCGAGGGTCGCGCGTGTTCGCCACGGCCGGGAACGACGAAAAATGCCGTGCGTGTGAGGGCCTCGGCGCGGAGCGTTGCGTCAACTATCGCAACGACGATTTCGTCGCCGTGATCAAGGCGCTGACGGGCGATCGCGGTGTCGACGTGGTGCTCGACATGGTGGGGGGCGACTATCTCCAGCGCAACATCGATGTTCTCGCCATGGATGGTCGACTGGTGCAGATCGGACATCTCGGCGGCTATCGCTCGACGATCAACACGATTCCCATTCTGCAGCGGCGACTCACGATCACCGGCTCAACGTTGCGCCCGCGCTCGGTGGCCGAGAAGGGCGCAATCGCCGCCGCTGTACGCCAGCACGTGTGGCCGCTTCTCGAATCGGGCGCCGTTCGCAGCGTCATTCACGCTACGTTTCCTTTAGTCAACGCAGCCGAAGCACATGAGTGCATGGAGGCGAGCGGACACATCGGCAAGCTAGTCCTTCAGGTACAATCGTGACATCACTTATGAAGCAAATTCTCCTTCTGATCGGCGTCGTCGGCGTTATCGGAACCCTCGCGGCTTGTAGCAACGACTCGAGTTCTCCATCGACCACAAGTGGAGGCGGGGTCAGCACCATCACGACGTTGCAAAGCACCGACGTCAAAGTCGGCACGGGTGCCGAGGCGACCAACGGACGCACGGTGAGCGTGCATTACACGGGATGGCTCTATAGCGAGTCTGCCAGCGACCACCACGGCACGAAGTTCGACAGTTCCGTCGATCGAAATCAGCCGTTCTCATTCATCCTCGGTGCGGGCTCGGTCATCAAAGGCTGGGACCAGGGCGTCCTCGGGATGAAGGTCGGAGGGCAACGCACGCTGACGATCCCGCCGAGCCTGGGCTACGGAAGTGCTGGCGCCGCCCCCTTGATTCCTGGCAATGCCACGCTGGTCTTCGACGTGCAGCTGCTGGCCGTCAACTGACGGCTTCCTGGCCCGAATCCATCGTCTCTCTCCAGCACCGGAACTTCCGGCTGCTCTGGATCGGTCTGCTGCTGTCGTTTGCCGGCTCGATGATGCAGAATGCGGCGCTCCTGTGGCACGTATCGCTGCTGGTATCGCCGGACCGCAAGGCGATCGCGCTTGGTGTCGTGGGCCTCGTCCGTATTGCGCCCGTCGTGTTCTTCTCAATGGTCAGCGGTGTGGTGGCCGACGCGCTCGACCGTCGCCGAGTGCTGCTGATTACTCAAACGGCTGCCGGCTTGGTGGCGGTGGCGCTGGCGGTATTGACCTACCGTGGACTGAACAGCGTGTGGCCCATCTACGCGCTCGCAGCAATCGGATCGGCGGTCAGCGCGTTCGACTTGCCGGCTCGGCAGGCGTTGATGCCCACCCTGGTTCCGCGCGAACACCTGCCGAATGCGATCGCGCTCAATTCGATTCTGTTCCAGACGGCGTCGGTGGCTGGCCCGGCGCTGGCCGGACTGGTTATCGCGCAGTCCGGCGTCGCGTCCGCGTATCTCTATAACGCCGCTTCGTTCGGCTTTGTGATCCTCGCATTGATCTTGATGCGCGACGTCCCCGAGCGGCCGCCCTCGGAGGCCGGCGCTGAAGACGGCTTGTCGCTCGCCGCAGCGATGGAAGGCGTACGCTTTGTTTTCAGCTCGCCCCTCATTCGCTCGACGATGCTGCTCGATTTCTTTGCGACGTTCTTCGCATCGGCCACTGCGCTGTTGCCGATTTTCGCGCAGGACATTTTGAATGTTGGCGCGACGGGTTACGGCTGGCTGTTTGCCGCGCCCGCGGTGGGTTCCTTTTTCACGAGCGTCGCTCTGGTCCCCGGGGCGAGTCACATACGGCGCAGGGGCGCGGTTATTGTCTGGTCAGTCATGGGTCATGGCCTTGCGACCATCGTCTTCGGTTTCTCTCGCTCGTTCTGGCTGACGTTCGTCTGCCTGGCCATTGTTGGCGCAACGGACACGGTCAGTACGGTGCTGCGTAACACCATTCGACAGCTCGAGACGCCGGAC